>CAYWBF010000184.1:0-5859 GCA_964456085.1 uncultured Eubacteriales bacterium | reverse complement strand
TTCAACTCCAAAAAAAACCTGCCCAAGCTTTTAGCCTGGACAGGAATATATTCAAATTCTATTGATTTCCTTTTAATAAGGAAATTAACTGATTATTAATTACCGACTGTGACATAAGCAAAAGAATAGTCATAAGGTCAAGCACCTCGCCCTTATAGCTATCTGCCTCCTCTACATCCTCAAAGCCGATTGTTTCCACAGTAGACTGAAGCTTCTCAAGACTTTCTGCAAACATCTTAATTTGGTTTGCTGCCTGTTCTTGGTACAGCTCAAAAAATTTTGTATAAATCTCCGGAAGCTTAAGGTTTTTATAAGCCTCTGGGCTGACGCCATCAAACAGTGGCTCGAAAATCCTCCAAACCTCTTCCATAGAGTAGGCTTGTGAAAAAAAATCATACGCCGCAAGGACTACCAAGTGCTCTCTAGTAAAATCCCTCTGGCTGTTTTGCTTAGGCAGCATACCCTTTCTCAGAAGCTTGTTAAGCTTATGCCTTGTATAGTCGATATTTTGCCGTTCAAAAAATTTTGCAACCTGACCGCTGGTGAAAACCTCTGAGTAGTTATGTAGGCTTGCGGCAGAATTGCTCTTTACAAGCTTCCTTATAAGCTTCGTAACTTCATCGGCTTCCAAAATACTCAAGCTATCACCCCTAACGGTTCCTTTCTTTTTCGATTATCTCATTAAAGTCAAATCCTTTAATATTACCAACGGCTGAAAAGCTCATATTCTTAAGGTTGAATATCTTTTCAATCAAGCTGTCAAGGCGCTCATTTGTAACAGCATCTATTTTTTCCATTATATCCTCCGGCTCCATAATGCGGTTGAGCATAAGCATAGATCTACCAATGGATGTCATTCTGCTGTTAGTGCTTTCAAGGCTAAGGATATAGTTGCTTTTTAGCTGCTCCTTTGTCCTCTCCAATTGCAGAGGCGTAATTTTCTCGCTAAATAGCTTTTTTACCTCATTCACAATTAGGTTTATAACCTGCAGCGTCTGGCTTCTGTTTAACCCTGCATAAATGGAAAAAAGCCCGGAGTTAGTAAAGCTGGAATTATACGAGTAAACAGAATAAGCTAACCCCTGTTCCTCACGAATAGTCTGAAACAGCCTAGAGGACATGCCGCCCCCAAAAATAGTATTAAGCACAGCCAACACATAGGAATCATCACTGCCAATGCTTATACTGGGAAATCCCATCGATATATGCACCTGTTCAATTTCCTTCTCTTTGTACACTATACAAGGGTAATATTCCACCTTTGAAGAATCCGACTGCTTTGCGCTCTCACCGGCACCCTTAAACCCAGAAAATCTTTCCTCTATTTTCTTAAGCATCTCCTCGTCCTTAAAATTCCCTGCTACAGCAACAACGGTGCTTTCTGGACGGTAGTTTTTTTGAAAATAGCTTTTAAAAGTGCTTCTGTTAAAGCTGGATATAGTTTCCTCTGTACCCAGAATAGGCAGCCCAAGAGAATTTCCCTTCCAAAAATTATATTGGAGCAGGTCATGTGCAAGCTCCTCCGGGGTATCCTCGTACATATTTATTTCTTCTATAATAACTTTTCTTTCCTTATTAATATCGTCCTCGTCAAACCTAGAGTTAAAAAACATATCCGCCAAAATGTCCAGCACCAAGTCAAAGTGAGTATCAAGCGCTCTTACATAGTAGCAGGTGTACTCCTTTGATGTATAGGCGTTAAGCTGACCGCCTACAGCGTCTATTTCGTCTGCAATCTCCTTGGCTGTACGGTTAGCAGTTCCCTTAAAAAGCATGTGTTCGATAAAGTGAGAAATGCCGTTTGTAGCAAGCTCTTCATTGCGTGAGCCGTTCTTCACCCAAATACCAAAGGCTACAGAGCGTACAAAGGGAATGTTTTCAGTAACAATGGTTAAGCCGTTAGGCAGTGTTGTTTTGTTAAACATATTTATCTCCTTAAGACTGTCTTTAGTAATGTGAGTTAATGAAATTTCCCAACTCACGTTACTAAAGCAGTAAAGCAATTATTGGTCAAAAACATAGCTTAGCTCCTTTTTCTTAAAGGTGTATATTATAGGAACCAAAATTAGCGCAACCAGCCCCCCTGCAAGTCCGTTGTTGTAAAGATTCAAGCCGCCATGAAGGGAGCCTACGTTCATAGCCAGATTAATATGCAAAAATCCTGCAACTACTCCCCATCCTATCCCAAATGTGCCGGAAATAGGCGCAAGACAGGTTCCGAACAAAACAGCAATAACAACAGAGGGGGAATCTTGATTAAAATTAATAAGAGCAGCCCCAATAAGGCAGCCTATCATAACGGGAATAGTATTCCTTAAGTGCTTACCAAAGCACCCATAGCCTGCTACCGCAAAAATCCCAGCCATAGTCGGCCCGTTTATATCCCCTTTTATTAATATAATCAACAACGTCGAAAAAATACCAAGCAGCCCCATATTAATATAAACACTTTCGCCATATGCGAAATAAAAATCAGAGGCAAGCCTTCCTGTTCTACGGTAAAGGCTTTTTAAATTGCTTGTGTTATTTTCTCCGCAGTATAAACCCACCGCTATTAAGAAAAAGAACAGGCAAAACAAAAAAACTGTCAAAATAAAATTATTGCCTGTGTTCCAAATAAAAACCGGTCTAACCTCGATACCAAATGCTTTTAGAATGGTCATAATTACCGTGGCTACTATACCTGCCGCAAAGCCTAGGTTATATAAGTTGTAGCCCTTTTGAGAATGAAGGGAGTTGCTGGAAATTGGAGCCATTATAAATCCTAAAAAAATACCAACGGAAAATCCAAGAATATATCCAAAGGGAAAAGGAATCGATTTGTCAAAGCAAAGCTGGCTGACAGCTGGTGAAAGGGTTGTCCCAAGCAACGTAACAATCGTATACTCAATAAACGGCTTGTTTATATATTTTGCGTATAGCCAGCCACCAAAAATAACAGGCCAAATATTAAAAATGTTCTTTCCGAAAAAAGAAAACCCAGCCAGCATCCAAAAAGCCATTATAGTAGCCCCAGTTGCCTCAACATTATGCCGCTTTAGGAAAAAAATACTAAAAATGTTTATTACAGCAGAATTTACAAGAGTAGCCCCAATACCAGCTATCTCAATATAATCCGTAATGAGAATATCGTTTGACTTAACTATTCTAATCAAGCCTTTGTAAATCTCCACTGGTGTATCCACAATAAACGCAAACACAATAAAAAATGAAAACACCACCAGCAAAACGTTAAACGGTTTTCTTAAAAATTCCTTAAGCTGCATATAAGTTCCCCCTCATAGAATCGGTGAATATATAGAACTATGCATAAATCTAAGGTCATGTAGTGCTTTCCCATAAGGTCATAGCTGCTATTCTTGCAGCTTCTTTATATTTGCAAAGGTTGCCATAAATTTTTTAACACTGTTTTCTTCAAATTGAATAGTTATTTCGTAGTCCGCCCCTGCCGGTTTGATTTCCTTAACAATACCTATGCCGTACTTTGCCTGCTTTACCTTGTCTCCCACCTCATAGCTAAGAGTTACGTTCTTGGGAGCAGGGATATTGTTAAAATAATTTTTACCTCCAAAGCTAATATTTATGTTTTGAGTGCTTTTATTGGCCTCGGAAAATTTGGAAACCCCTTTCTGCTGAACCGGCTTAACGCTTTCAGCCTGCTTAAATTCATTCTTTATAAGATTCTTTGGTATCTCCTCCAAAAACCTTGAAGCAGGGTTGTTAACTATATGGCCTCTCTGCATTCTGCTTTTTGCCGAGGAAATGAACAGCTCCTTCTTTGCTCGGGTAATCCCAACGTAAAAAAGCCTGCGCTCCTCCTCCAGCTCTTTTCTTGAAGAATCATACACCGCATTATTTCCCGGGAAAATGCCCTCCTCTGTGGCTACAATAAACACCGTAGGAAATTCCAGTCCTTTTGAGGAATGAAGGGTCATTAATACAACTGTTTCTTCATCTTCATCATAGTTGTCTATGGACGCAACTAGGGATACTTCCTCCAAAAACTCGTCTAGGCTTGGGCCTTGGGAATTTTTTTCATACTCCGCTGCCTTTGAAATCAACTCGTTAATGTTTTCCCGTCTGCCCCTCGCTTCATCAGTGCCTTCTTGCTCTAGCTCCTTTACATATCCTGTCTCATCAATTATTTTTTCAAGGAGCTTAGAAACAGGCTGTTCCTCATTATTAAAAACCTTAAGCTCATTTATATAATCTACAAAGGCTTTTATGCTTTTTGCTTTATTACCAAGACCGGGGATTTCGGATAGTCTCTCTAGAGCACTGTAAAAGGAAATATCCTCTTCTCTGGCAAAAGCCGCTACCTTCTCAATTGTTGCGTCCCCTATGCCTCTCTTTGGAATATTTATAATACGTCTAATGGATATTTCGTCCCAAGGGTTATGAACAGACCGCAGGTATGCAAGAATATCCTTTATCTCCTTACGCTCGTAAAACCTTACTCCCCCAAAAAGCCTGTATGGAATATTGGCTTTAACCAGCCTATCCTCCAAAATTCTTGAAATAGCGTTAGTTCTATACAGTATTGCAAAGTCGCTGTAGCTTTTGCCCTCTGACTTTGCTTTTTTTATTATGTCGCAAATAAACTCGCCTTCATCAATGTCGTTATCTGCTCTCAAAACCTTTATTTTCTCACCGTCGCCCTTATCTGACCATAAGCTTTTGCTCTTGCGGTTTTCATTGTTTCCAATAACAGCGTTGGCGGCGTTTAATATATTTGAGGTAGAGCGGTAATTTTGCTCCAGCTTAATTACATTCGTTCCCTTGAAATCAGTTTCAAAATTTAAAATATTCCTAATATTTGCCCCTCGCCAGCCGTAAATACTTTGGTCGTCGTCCCCAACCACACACAGGTTACCGCTTTTTGAGGATATTTGCCAAATAAGCTCGTATTGGGCGTTATTCGTGTCCTGGTACTCGTCTACCATTATATATTTAAAGCGGTGGTGATATTTTTCCAAAATATTAGGAAAGCGTGAAAAAAGCTCCACAGTTTTAAAAATAATGTCGTCAAAGTCAAGAGCGTTGTTTGTGGCAAGGCGTTTTTGGTATGCTGTATAAATTTGTGAGATTTTGTCGCTTCTGTAGTCCTTTGCGCTTTTCTCAAAATCTAAATGGGACACCAAATCGTCCTTGCACCTGCCTATGGTGTTAAGCATGGACTTTGGAGGAAATAGCTTCTCATCAAAATTCAAATCCCTAATTACAGCCTTCATCAAACGCTCGGAGTCATCCGCATCATAAATAGCAAAGCTGTTGGCAAACCCCAGGGCAGAAATTTCTCTGCGAAGAATTTTTACACAAAGGGAATGGAAGGTACTAACCCATACCTCCTCACCTCTTGGTGTCAGCTTGTTAACACGCTCTCTCATTTCCTTAGCAGCCTTGTTTGTAAAGGTTATAGCCAAAATATTAAAGGGGTCAATACCCTGTGCAATCAAATGGGCAATTCTGTATGTAAGCACACGGGTCTTTCCCGACCCTGCTCCTGCCAGAATCAACAAAGGCCCGTTTATATGTCCTGCTGCATTTTTTTGCATTGGGTTAAGTTCATCTAAAAGATTCATAGCTACTCCTTAACCTTACTTTTTTTGGTCATGCCCAGCGCTTCCTTAAAGCGCTTAACCGAGGTGTTTAAAACAAGCTCCTTGCTTATGCCAGATTTTTCAATAACCTTCTGAGCATAGCAAAAATTACCAATATCTGAATAAATATGGGCGTCACTGCCAGCAACTATGGGCACATCTTTTTTCTTACACTCTATTATTAATTCATAGATAGTCTCGTTTCCACCTGCTCTAAAGCTGTTTGGGTTAAAGGATTCATTATTTATTTCAATAATTT
>CAYWBF010000183.1:0-5924 GCA_964456085.1 uncultured Eubacteriales bacterium | reverse complement strand
GACTCTTATGGGTATTAATTCAAACGTTACAATTTCCGTAACCTTTGCCATAGGCTCGGCGCTGGCTGCTGTGGGTGGTGCACTTTATTCTGTGGCTTATCCTATGGTTGACCCGTTTATGGGTGCAACCTTTGGCCTTAAGGCGTTTATTGCAGCGGTGTTTGGTGGCATAGGTATTCTCCCCGGAGCAATGCTTGGCGGCTTTTTAATGGGCGTTAGCGAAAGCTTAACTAAGGGATATTTGACCTCAAAGCTTTCCGATGCTGTTGTTTTTGCTATTTTAATTATTGTGCTGTTAATTAAGCCTTCCGGTATTTTAGGTATTCATGTTAAGGAAAAGGTATAATTTATAGGCGAAGCCAAAGGAATGAGATAACTTTGAATAATAAGAATTTTTTACTTAACTTTGTTTTGGTAGTAGTTTTATATTTTGGGTTAAAGCTTGGGATTGACAGAAAAATAATCGACGCTTACTTCGCTACTATATTAATCAGTATTTTTATTAGTATAATTTTGGCTGTAAGCCTTAATCTAACCACAGGCTTTCTGGGTCAGCTTGCTTTGGGTCATGCCGGGTTTATGGCTGTAGGCGCTTATACCTCTGCTATTTTTACAAAAACCATGGCATTGCCTCCTACTGTTGAGTTTTTGGTTGCTATTTTACTGGGCGGACTGTTTGCGGCTGTGCTGGGCTTTTTAATCGGAATACCCACCCTACGCCTTAGAGGTGACTATTTGGCTATTATCACCCTAGGCTTTGGTGAAATTATTAGGAATGTAATTATTAATTTGAACATAACCGGCGGTGCAAGAGGATATAGAGGTATCCCAAAGTACACAAACTTTAACTATGTGTTTTGGGTAATGGTTTTGACTATATATGTAGTTGCCACTCTAATTCGCTCCCGTCACGGTAGAGCAATTATTTCCATACGTGAGGACGAAATCGCCGCCGAGGCATCGGGTATTAATACTACCTACTACAAGCTTTTGGCCTTTACTGTTGCCGCATTTTTTGCCGGAATTGCCGGGGCGTTGTATGCCCATTACTATACTGTTCTTGAGCCAAAGACCTTTGGTTACAGCTACTCTATAGAAATGGTTATTATTGTCGTGCTTGGTGGTATGGGCAGTATAACCGGATCCATCATATCTGCCTTTATTTTAACCTCCCTACCTCAGGTGCTCCTTAAGCTTGCACGGTATAGAATGCTTGTTTATTCCATAATTTTGATTGTAATTATGTTGTTTAAGCCCTCCGGGCTTTTGGGAAAATACGAATTTTCTATGAAGTCCCTCTTGAATAAGTTATTAGGCAAAAGCGAGGAGGTTAAATAATGGCTTTATTAAGCGTCAATAATTTAGGCATATATTTTGGCGGCTTGCGTGCTGTAAACGATTTTGAATTGGAAATTTCTCAGAATGAGCTTGTGGGACTTATTGGCCCTAACGGCGCTGGGAAAACTACAGTTTTTAACCTTCTTACAGGTGTATACACTCCCACAGAGGGAGAAATACTCTTTGACAACAAAAGTATGGTAGGCAAGCAAACTTTTGAAATAAACAAAATGGGCGTTGCCCGTACCTTTCAGAATATTCGGCTTTTTAAAGAGCTTTCTGTTATAGACAACGTTAAAATCGCCCTGCACAACAGCATGGACTACTCCCCTATTGATGGAATTATAAAATCCAAGCATTACAGAGAGCAGGAGGATAAAACTACAAAAAAGGCATTGGAGTTGCTTTCTGTGTTTTCCCTTGAAGGGCTTGCCCATGAAAAATCCAGCAGCCTACCCTACGGCAGCCAGCGTAAGCTCGAGATTGCTCGTGCCCTTGCTACAAACCCCAAGCTACTTCTACTAGACGAGCCAGCCGCCGGTATGAATCCCTCTGAAACAAGTGAGCTTACCGACACAATTAGTTTGATTCGGAAGAAATTTAACATAGCCATTTTATTAATAGAGCATGACATGCATTTGGTAATGAAAATCTGCGAACGCATAGTGGTTTTGGACTACGGCATGATTATTGCCACTGGCAAGCCGGAGGAAATAAAAAACAACAAGGCTGTTATTGCCGCATATTTAGGCGAATAATTTGAAGGGAGCGGCGTTGATGCTTAAAATTAGCGACCTTAACGTATTTTACGGTGCAATACACGCTATCCCAGGTGTATCCTTTAACGTTAACGAAGGGGAAATAGTATCACTTATCGGTGCCAACGGTGCAGGAAAAACTACCATTTTGCATACTATTTCCGGGCTTATTAAGCCAGAGTCCGGGAGTGTTTTTTTTAAGGACAACGACTTGACAAAGGTTCAGGCTCAAAAAATTGTATATATGGGTCTTGCCCATGTTCCTGAGGGACGAAGGATTTTTTCAAAGCTTACGGTGCTGGAAAATCTGGAGCTTGGGGCTTACTCCGTAACTGATAAGGTTTTTATCGAAAAGGAGCAGAAACGGGTTTTTGAATTATTCCCTCGGCTTAGCGAGAGAAAGAAGCAGCTGGCCGGAACATTATCCGGCGGCGAGCAGCAGATGCTTGCTATAGGTAGGGCGCTTATGTCAAACCCTACTATGCTGCTTATGGACGAACCCTCTATGGGTCTTGCACCTATTTTAGTAAAGGAAATTTTTAATATTATTAGAGAATGTAATAAGGCCGGAATGACTATATTATTGGTAGAGCAGAATGCTAATATGGCTTTGTCCATTTCAAATAGGGCTTATGTTTTGGAGACTGGGAAGATTGTTATGGATGGGGATGCTAAGGAGCTTCTTGGTAATGATGAGATTCGTAAGGCTTATTTGGGTGGTTAGGTTTTTTTAGTTGAGAAAACGTGGTTCTGCATTATTTTATGGTTAATTTAAGGAGCGAGGATTGTGACTGCTGCTTTGTCTTTGGAGAAATGTACTTATCTAAGCTATTTGAGGGACTTGATATTGATTTTGCTTGTTTTAAAGATTAATTCATGTTATAATTCCAATAATAGTAAAACATTCTGACGGGTTTCCTACCCGTCTTTTTTATACTCAATAAGAGAGGATGAGATTAATAGCAACCAACAATAATGATTTTCCCCAGCCTACTAATAATCAAGAACCCGACTTCAAGCATATTCCCGTAATGCTTGACGAGTGTATAGAGGCATTAAATATTAAACAGGACGGCATATACGTTGACGGCACAATGGGCGGCTGCGGACATTCTGCTCCTATTGCGGCAAGCTTAACGCCATCTATGGGCGGCAGGCTTATTGCTATAGACTGTGACCCTGATGCCGTAGCTGTGGGGCTTGCCAGATTAAAAGGACTTGAAGCCGCTACTGTGGTTCATGGCAGCTATTGTGATATTGCCGCCATACTAAGCAATGAAGGCATCAATGCCGTAGACGGCATACTCCTCGACCTTGGTGTGTCCTCCTTTCAGCTTGACCAACCCCACAGAGGATTTTCCTACCACAGCGACGGCTTACTAGACATGCGAATGAGCAAGGAAGGGAAATCCGCCTATGATGTGGTGAATTTTTACTCCGAAGGAGAGCTTATAAAAATCCTATATGAATATGGTGAAGAACGGTTTGCAAAAAAAATTGCAGGTGCAATTGTTACCCAAAGAGAAGCAGCAGAAATAAAAACCACCTTAGAGCTATCGGAAATTATAAACAACAGCGTACCCCACTTTTATAAGCGAGACAAAAACCCCAGCCAAAAAACCTTTCAAGCAATCAGAATAGAAGTCAACGAAGAATTAACCAGACTAAAGGGTGCGCTGGAAAGCTGCTTTAGCGTGCTTAAGCCGGGAGGGCGGCTGGCTGTAATCACCTTTCATTCCCTAGAGGACAGAATAGTAAAAAACTTTTTTAAAGAAAAAACTCAAGGCTGTACCTGCCCAATGGAGCTTCCACTATGCGTATGTAATAGTAAGCCCCAAGGCAGCCTAGTATACCGCAAGCCCATAACCTCCGGCGAAAAGGAGCTGTCCGAAAACAGACGAAGCCGCTCCGCAAAGCTAAGGGTGCTGGAGCGAGCTTAACAGGAGCGATAAATGGGAGTTTTATACGTTGTAGGCACACCAATCGGGAATTTAGCGGATATCTCCGAAAGGGTGATAAATATTTTAAGCAGCGTAAGCCTTATTGCCGCAGAGGACACAAGGCGTACGCTAAAGCTGCTTAACCGTTTTGAAATAAAATGCAAGCAGGTTTCTTATCATAAGTTCAGCGAAAAAGAAAAATGCATGGGCATTGTACACAAAATTCTCAATGAAGGCATTGATGTTGCCCTTGTTTCCGACGCCGGCACACCCTGTATCTCCGACCCCGGGGCGATTTTAGTTAACGCCTGTGTGGAAAACGGAATAAAGGTTATAGGTATCCCCGGCCCCTCGGCTGTAGCCACAGCCATTTCCATAAGCGGTTTTCTTCACGACTCCTTTATGTTCCTGGGATTTCTGCCAAGAGAGCAAAAAAAAAGACGCGAGGTCTTAGATAAGGCAAGCGCCTCTCTTGGAGAGGTTGTTGTTTTTTATGAATCCCCTAAAAGGATAAAAAACTGTGTTACCGAGCTTGCCCAAGGCTTTGAAGATGCCCAGCTTTGTCTATGCCGAGACTTAACAAAAATGTTTGAAACCACCTATAGAGGTACTCCAGAGGAAGTGCTGGAGGCTCTCTCACTAGACGAAGCCTCGGAGCTTGGAGAATACACCGTTGTACTAAAAAAATGCCCTAAGGAGCAAGACAAAACCACTCTACCCGAAGATGAGCTATCCTTAGAAGCATTGGTTATTGAAGAAATGATAAAAAAAGAGCTTGCTACGCCCAAGGAGGCAATAGCAAGCTTATTATTGAAAGATAAAGGCTACAGCAAAAAAAATCTATATAATGCAGCCTTAAATATAAAAAATCTATTTGGAGGTAAAAATGAGCGCTAAGGTTTTATTTACATCATCAAGCTTTACCCACTACGACAGCAAGGTTACCTTGCCGGAAAAGTTTAAGAGAATGATAGACAAGATGGACTTAAAGGACAAGGTATCAGGCAAAAGCGTTGCCATAAAAATGCACTTGGGGCGCAATATAGGCACAACCACCGTTCACCCCTTGTTTATTAAGATATTAATAGACAAGCTGCTTGAATACGGTGCAAAGCCATTTGTTTGCGACCAGGAAACGAAGGGTGCCAGCGGCAGAGGCTACACCCCAGATTTTTTAGGTGCGCCTATTGTTGACGTTTGCGGCTTACTTGGCAAGTATTTTTATCCTAAGGAGGTTAATTTTAAAACCTTCAAAAACGTAGACGTTGCCGGTCATATAAACGATGCCGATTTTATGATTGACCTATCCCATGTAAAGGGTCACGGAAGCTGCGGCTACGGCGGTGCTTGTAAAAATATTGCCATGGGTTGTGTAACAGACAGAACAAGAGCACAAATCCACAGGCTGGAGGGCGGTTTAAAATGGGACAAAGAAACCTGTACCAAATGCCAAATGTGTGTAAGAAACTGCAATCACTCTGCTAATTCCTTCAAGAACGATATTTACACAGTAAACTATCATCACTGTACCTTCTGTCAGCACTGTGTTAAGGTTTGCCCTGTAAAAGCGGTAACAATGGACGACAACAACTACAGGGATTTCCAAACAGGTATGGCGCTATGTACTAAGGAGGTTTTGGACACCTTTGAGCCTGGGCATGTTTACTATATAAATTTCCTCACAAACATTACTGCCCTATGCGACTGCTGGGGTATGTCCACTCCAAACATTGTACCCGATATAGGCATAATGTCCTCTGATGATATTGTTGCAGTAGAAAAAGCTTGTATAGATGCCATTAAGGTAGAAAACCTTATTCCAAACGGAATCCCAACAAAGTTCACCCTTGGGGAGGAAGGACACCTTTTTGAAAGACTACACGGAAAA
>CAYWBF010000182.1:0-5932 GCA_964456085.1 uncultured Eubacteriales bacterium | reverse complement strand
GGGCAAGCCGAAATGCTTAAAATGATGACTGGAGCTTTTACTCTTAGAAAATAGTGTAAGTTATTTAGCCTAAAAAAAAGAGCAAGGTATTTTTTAAAATACCTTGCTCTTTTTCTTTTATTTAAAAAACTGTGGCAAATACTCATTCTGTTGAGCAAGCCCCTCATTTAAAATAGCTCTAGCTAAATCTAAATCATGTACCATTGGGTCAAGAGCCAACGCCTGTAGCGCAGCTTGCTTGTCACCTTCAACCATTGCTCTTACGGCTATGTCAACAATATCCTTTTGCTTGCTGCAGAAGCTTTGAACAACCTGCGGCAGCTCGCCTACAGCGATTCCCTTTATGCCATGAAGTCCGATAATAGCCGGTACCTCTACAATAGCGTCTGTTGGTAGGTTTGCTATACAACCTGCTGTGTTTTTGATATTTACAGCGTAGTCATAGGTATGGTTTCCAGTCCACACAGCTGTGATGATTTGCTCTGCACGCTCTGTTCTAACATGCTTTAAGGAATCAATGCTTTCCTCTCCTGTAGCCATGCGTGTGATTTTGCTCCACATTTCATCTCTCTGCTTGTCGCCCTTATGTAGAGGGTACATTTTTATGTCGTAGCGCTCCCAGCTTTTGTGCTGAATACTTGCGCTGTAAGGCACATATTCAAGGAAGTGGGCATCGCCGGAGGTTGGGCATTGGTCAAACACGGAAATCATATCTCTTGTGTATGGCTCAAAGTCCGTTTGCTCCATGAAAAGCTTCTTAAATAGCGGTAATAGCTCTTCCCCTGTTTTTTTGTCTTTAATGGATAGGAACCAAGTAAAGTGATTTACACCGGCAGCCAGCACATCAAAGCGATCCCTACCTGCATCGGCAAGCTTATGCTCATCGGGATTGTGACCCCAATCGAATAGGTAGTTGTGGTTAACGTCCAAGCCCAAAGTCTTGCCAAGGATACGTGCACACATCATATAGCCAAAGTCGATTTGGTGACAAATACCTACCATGTTAATAGAGGTATAACGAGCTGCGGCTGTACAAATGCGTGTCATAGGATTTGTGAAGTTAAGTACAAGAGCGTTGGGTGCAAGCCTTTCAATGTCCTTAAATACAGGCATTAGTAAGGCAATATTTCGTGCAGCATGGAAAAATCCCCCTGGGCCGCCGTTTTCGGCGTAATGGATTATGCCGTACTTTTTGGTCAGCTCATGATCCATCTCCCAGCATTTCTCACGGTCGATTGCAACGGAAACCACAACAAAGTCCGCATCGGGTAAAAGCACTGTACGGTCGGTAGATGCCTCAATTTTCATTTGGCAGCCCCATTCGTCGTTAATTCTACGAGCGAGAAGGGTAATTTGCTCCAATCCTTCGGCATTTATATCACAAAGGCAAAGTGTTGCACCGGCAAGCTCCTTTGTACGCATTATTGCACCTAAATTTGTCAAGCCAAAGGAAGCGCTGCCTGCACCTATTACTACTATTTTTGGATATCTCATAAATACACGTCCTTATTTCTATTTTGCTGTTAATTTTTCAAATCTAGTCTTTATTAATTTGATTTCGTCAGAAAATTTTGAATTTGCATAAGGAGAGTTTTCAATCAGCCCTGCAATTCTGTCACAATCAGCAATAGCCAGCTCCAAATTAACAACCTTTGGTTTTTCTCCTGCTATTGCCTTGAAATTATCCCCAAATATTTTCTTAAGCACTACATCGTCTAAGCCAAGACCGGTAAATGTCTTGTTCTCAAATGTAAATACCTCACTTGTTCCAAAAAACTTACGAAGGAAATTAATTTTCCCGGCGGCTAACTCTAAGCCAGCGGCATTTTGTGCGCTGTTGTCAGTGCCTACAATAAACCTGTCGGCATTTTTAATGAAGAAATCACGCCATTTTTGAATGTCAGCCGAAAAATCCACATAAGCCTCTGTACCGGGGGTTAGGTCGTACTTAACGTTTTCCCAAGTATCTAGCACCCACTGGGCACGCTTAATATCCCCGGACAAGAAAAACAGATGAGCAAATGCTACGTTAAGCTTAGGGAATTTCTTCAGCATATTAAAGGTTTCTGTATAGAAATCCTCGTAGGTAGGGAAGGTCTCATCAAAAAACCAGCCCCTCTCACGCATGATCGGAGTTGCCTTTTCCGGATCCCAAGCGTTTGACGGGTCGGCAACGTGGTAAATAATCGGTATTGCCTTCTCCTCGCAATACTTAAGCATGGGGTCATACACAGGCGAATCTATTGGCACCCCAAAGGCTTTGCGTACAGTAGGCTTTGCAAACATCTTTATGCCGTCAAAACCCATTTCCATACTGCGCTTAACCTGCTCAAGAAAACCGTTAGGCAAAGAAGCGTTCTCCGGCTTAGGGTGCTCAAGCCCTATAAAGCCGTACACCACTCCGGGATTCTCTGCTTTAAGCAGCAGAGCCAGTAAGTTTCGTAAAAATTCCTTCTCCTCCCAAGTAATCAAGGCGAGGGTGTTCATTGCTGCAAGGTTATTATCTTTAATAACCTGTACAGCGTAGTCAAGATTTTCAATAGTAGCATCATTTACCATATATGCAAAATGGTAATGAGCATCAATAAATGGTATGTGGTCGTTCAAATGCGTGCCTCCTTATGACTTTATGCCGGAAAGTGCAATACCGGCTATAAATTGCTTTTGCAGTAAAATAAAGGCTACAAACATTGGGAAGGTACAAATAACGCTGGTTGCCATGAGCAGCTCGTAGTTTGTGCCGCTTGTTCCTCCTGCCATAACGGAAAGTCCTATGGACAAAACGTATTTCTTAGACGAGGTAGTAATAATAAGCGGCCAGAAAAGCTCGTTCCATGACCATAACATACTTAAAATACCGTAGGACACCATAGCATTTTTACTCAAAGGCATTATTATGCTCCAGAATGTTCTAAAATAGGAGCAGCCGTCAATTTTTGCCGCTTCCTCCAGCTCGTAAGGCAAAGTTAGGAAAAACTGACGGAAGAAGAATATACCGTAAGCGCTGGAAATCATAGGAAGTATTAAAGCCTTGTAGGTATTAACCCAGCCTAGATAATTCATCAAAGAGAAACGGCTGATAAATGTCATTTGGCTAGGCACCATAAGCACCGAAAGCACCGTAAAGAAAATAATGTTCTTCCCGGGGAATTTAAGACGTGCAAAAGAGTACGCAGCCAGCGAGCACATTGTGATTTGGGCAGTAACAACGCAAATTGTTACTGTAATGGAATTTATGTAATACTGGGCAAAATTAAGCTTGTTCCATACCGACACAAAATTTGAGAACTGGGGTACAGCTGGAAACCATGTAATAGGTATGGCGATTGTTTCCTGATAGGTTTTTAGTGAGGTAAGGAGCATCCAGCAGAAGGGCAGAACCATTGTTATTGCGCCCACAATGAGTATTACAAGGGAAAAAACCATTGCTAGCTTTTCCAGCAAATTGGTATTGGTTGTCGTCATGCGCTTTGCCTCCTAATCATAATGAACCCATTTTTTCTGGAAGTAAAACTGTATTAAGGTAACTATCAGAATTATTCCAAACAACACAACAGCCTCTGCGGAGGCATAGCCCATACGCAAGAACTTAAACCCGTTTTCAAATATACCGTAAACGATTGTACGCAAGGCGTCCAGTGACGGCGAGCGGAAGGTTTGCTGGGAGCCACCAGAGAAAATATAAATGAAGTCAAAGGCCTTAAATGCATCTATAAGCATAATAATGGAAAGGAAGAAAATAGTAGGCGATAAAAGCGGCAGCGTGATTTTTGTAAATTGCTTAAACCTGCTTGCGCCTTCAATGGAAGCGGCCTCATAGTAAGTCGAGGAAATACCCTGTAGACCAGCCAATAAAATAATCATGTTATATCCAACCTGACGCCATATGGTTACTATAACAACCGAAGGCATTGCGAACCGAGGGTCACCCACCCAGCTTGGACCTTGTATTCCGAAAACACTCAGTATGCTGTTAATAATACCGTAATCGGAATTGTAGAGCCATTTCCACACAATAGCTATGGCAACAGGCATTGTAACCGATGGAAGAAAGAAAACCGTACGGAAAAAATCTCTGCCCTTAAAGCTTCTGTTTAAGGCATCAGCCAATAATATGGACAGTAATAAAGAAATTGGAACCACGCCTACAGTATAGGTTAAAGTATTTAAAAATTCTTGCCAAAATTCTGGGTTTGCAAAAAGCGCCTTATAGTTTCCAAGCCCTACAAAAACCGGGGTAGTTATGCCGTCCCATTCTGTAAAGGATGAGGAAAAGGAATAAATGATTGGTCCGAGTGAAAAAAAGTAAATGAAGCTAATCATAGGCAAAATAAATAAAAAACCCCAAATTGCTTCTATAGTTGCCCCCCGTGCTTTGCCAGTAGATTTATTAGGTTTAGTTGATTTTTCAATCTTCGTTGCATTTTCCATAATCTCACCTTCCTTCGATTTACTGTTAGGGATTGTTCAGAAATAAGTGTATCCCCACATTTTCAGAAACCACTTGAACCGTGTGGGATTCTGAAAGTGCGTAACACCTATTTAAAAAAATCCCTTAGTTAAGGGGAGCAGTATGCTGCTCCCCTTTTTATTACATTAATGTAAGTCCGGCTTATGAACTTACGTTAAGGTTATTACTTAAGTAAATCGTCAGAAGCCTTAACAGCGTCATCAAGTCCTTGTTTAGCTGGTTTCTTTCCAGCAAGGATTTCGTTGATGGAGCTTTCAAACACGTTACGAACTGGGCCGATATTTTTTGCTGAGTATGGAGAAAGGTGACCGTAGCTTACTGCTGTTATAAATTCATCTGCGCCTGGTACTGGGTTTGCCTTAAGCCATGCATCAGCTGTTCCCTTGTATGCAGGAACGGTTTTCTTTGCCATAAGCTCAGCAGCTTGTTTGGAAGCAGCAAATTTTAAGAAAGCAGCAGCTTCCGCTGGGTATTTGGATTTTGCAGAAACGGAGTAGCCTAATGCATTAACGATTGTAGCAGGTTCCTTTGACTTAGCCATAGGAGCAGCGCCAATCTTGTCGCCTAACGCCTTGTAAGCTCTGGCAACGTTAGGAGTAACTGTGTAAAGGATAGCGGACTTTCCGGCTAGGAAACGGTCCATTCTGTTTTGCTCTTGGATTTGAGCTGGTGTTGGAGAAACCTTGTGAGTATAAATTAAGTCATAAACAAATTGGATAGCGTTAACACATTCGTCGGAGTTGTAGATGGACTTTAAACCGTCCTCGCTGTATAGTCTTCCGCCGTTTTGAAGAATGAATGGGAATGTAGTCATTTGTCCACCAGCGTCAACAGGGAAGCCATATTGAACGATTTTGTCGCCTTCGGTGATTGTAAGCTTTTTAGCAGCGTCAAGAAGGTCATCCCAACTCCAGTCCTTTGTTGGGTAAGCTACCCCTGCTTTGTCAAAAAGCTCTTTGTTGTAAAGCATACATACTGTGTCATACATAAAAGGTACGCTGTAAATTTTGCCGTCAGTTGATTTGAAAGCTGAAATAACAACGTCGTCAAAGTTTGCTGTGTCCATAACATCAGGTGTTACCTCTGCCAAAAGTCCCTTGCCGGCAAATTCATAGCAGTACATAAGGTTGTTCCAGAAAATGTCTGGGCCTGCTGAGGTAGGAAGCTGTGTTTGAAGCTTTGTCCAGTAGTCACCCCAAGGTACTACTGATGATTCAATAGTGATATTTGGGTTTTCAGCCATGAAAGCGTTAACGGTTTCGTCCATGATTTCAATAAAGGACTCATCCCAGTAGGTAAGGTTAAGAGTAACCTTTTTGCCTGATGGTGCAGCTTGAGAAGGTGCTGCAGCAGGAGCAGCTGATGCCGCAGGTGCAGCAGGAGCAGCTGATGCCGCTGGAGCAGCAGGAGCAGGTGCCTGTTGGGCACAGCCAGCAGTAATGCCTAAGCATAACGTCAATG
>CAYWBF010000181.1:0-5941 GCA_964456085.1 uncultured Eubacteriales bacterium | reverse complement strand
CCGCTTCGATTTCAAGCTTGCCAAGCGTACTTGTTACAGCTTCAATTTCTGTAATAAGAGCCGGGAGATTTTCTACCCTTTTTTCATTTGAAGAGAATTCCTCTTTATTAAGTAAATGCTGAAGTCCTAAAATCTCACAGCAATTTTTCCATTCTTCTTCTTTAAGGCAGACAATAGTAACATATCCATCTTTTGCTTTAAAAACACCAAAGGGTGCAATAGTGGCATCATGGTTACCATTTTTGGGTGTGACTTTGTTCCAAATAGAATATTCAATAACCGGCCACTCCATCATATAGAAAGCGCAGTCAAGCATTGCGATGTCAAGTCTACAGCCTTTTCCTGTAGCTTGCTTATTTAATAACGCCATAGAAATTCCGTAAAGCATGTTAACTCCGGCCCAATTGTCTCCAAGAGAAAAACCCGGTTTAATTGGTGCGCCGCCCATTTCACCTGAACGGTCTTGAATTCCGCTTCTTGCTCCGGCGATTATGTCATAGCAAGCATAATTTTTCAAAGGTCCTTCAATACCAAATCCGGAAATAGATCCGTAAATTAATTGAGGATTAACCTTTTTCATTTCCTCATAGCCTAGTCCAAGCTTTTCAAGAGTTCCAACCTTAAAATTTTCAAGTACAACGTCTACTTCCTTAACTAAATCCATAACAATTTTTTTACCTTCATCACAACTCATGTCTATACCGATACTTCTTTTGTTTCTGTTAAATGAAGCGTAATATCCACTAAAGCCGTTATTAAACGGGCCCCAACCTCTTGATTGGTCGCCGCAGTGTCCACGTTCAACTTTTATTACATCCGCACCAAAGTTGCCCATGTGCATTGCACAAAATACTCCTGAAAGTGCTTGTGTAAAGTCCAGTACCTTAATTCCATCTAAAGGCTTTCTCATATTCTCACCTCTGCTCACTAAATAATATTTTCTTGTTTAAGCTGTTCAATCTGCTCCTTAGACATAATCTCGCCATAGATTTCATCGTTGTGCTGCCCAAGTAAAGGTGCAGAATTAAAACTAATATGCTTATTTACATCATGGAATTTAACGGTCTTGCCAACTGTGCTAACTTCACCTATACGTTGGTCTACTACTTTTACAATCATATCTCTTGCTTTAATCTGCTCTTGATTGATAGCTTCTTCAACAGTATTGCAGCCAGCTGCCGGTACTTTTATATTTGCACATTTATCACTTATTTCAGCTTTAGTGTAATTTTCAACAAAAAAGTCTTCCAGTTTATCTCTTAAATCACCAAAATAATTTAGTCCTCTGTTATCGTTGTCACAATATTTTGGATCTACTGCCCACTCCGGTTTTGAAAATTCATTACAAAACTTACGCCATTGATCGTCTGTAGAAATACCCAACGCCACATAGCCATCTTTACATTTCACTATATCATAAGGGTTAATTGAGGCATGTGCGTTTCCTGTTCTTGTAGCTTCTTCATTGCTGAAATCAGTTATTGCCAATTTATCCTCTGTCACGCTGAACAACGCATCCACCATGGAGCTTTCCACTTTTTGTCCAACGCCGGTTGCTCTTGCATGATAAAGAGCCATTACTATAGCAGAAGATAAATATGTACTTGCGTAATGAATACCTATAGGCACACCGATTTTAGTTGGTGGGTTGGGTTCAGGAAAGCCGGTAATATCTAAAACGCCGCTTTTTGCCTGTACTACAATATCATGGGAGACTACGTAATTCTTATAAGGTCCAGTGCTTCCAAAAGCTGTTAGCTGTCCATACACAAGCTTAGGGTTTATTTCACTTAAAACCTCATATCCAAGCCCAAGTTTTTCCATAGTGCCTACATTCCAATTTTCAATAAGCACATCTGCTTTTTTTACTAACTCTTTAAGAATTTCTCTGCCTTTTTTATTTTTCAAATTTAGAGTAATGCTTTTTTTGCCTCTATCCATAAAGGCATGATATATACTTACACCTTGTTCAAAAGGTGGCCACTCTCTTACTGTATCTCCTATTTCTATACGTTCAACTTTTATTACTTCAGCACCGTAGTCTGCAAGTTCCATTGCTGTAAAGCCGTTAAGCATTGTTAAATCCAAAACTCTAACGCCTTTTAATGGTAACATAATATTACCTCCTCTTTTCAATATCTAATAACCTGTTTAAAATCTTGCTTTTAGCCTACTAAAGGGTTGCAAAGTTAGATTTTAAACAGGTTGTTACTTTTAATGAGCAAAATTTAAAAGAATGTTGCTTGCTCGCAATAAATATTTAATCTTCTTTATTCATAGAAATTATTTCGGCGCTTGACATTTTTCCAAAATCCTTCTTAGCGTATTTATAGCCCGAAATCATTGCAAGAATTGTTAAGAATCCAATTGGTACAGCTGTAAGTATTGCCAGTGACTGCAAAGCAGTTAAAGATGCGTTGGCAAACATAAAGCTTAAAGGAACAATTATTAAAAGGAAAGACCAAAACATTTTGAAATTTCTTTCCGGGTGATCGTTTTCTCCTAAGTTTTTAGTTGTAGCAGCTGCTAGAGTGTAAGAAGATGAGTCCATTGTGGTTGCAAGGAACATAACTCCAACAATTAACCAAACAGCCAATACGATCTTACCGGCAGGTAAAGACGTTACTAAAGCAGTAATTGCAGATGTTGGGCCTTCATTATTGAAAATTGCAACTAAATCTATCTTTCCTGTAATTTGTTGGAATAATCCAAAGCTTGATACAGTGCCAAAATAGAACCAGCAGCCAAGGCTTCCGCAAATAACCATTCCCAAAATCATTTCACGCATTGTACGTCCTTTAGAAATTTTTGTGGTAAATACCCACATCCAAGGGCCTAAGCCTAACCACCAAGCCCAATAAAAAGCTGTCCAGCCTTCCGGAAAACCACTGTTTCCAATTGGGTCAGTCCATAAACTCATATGTATAAAGTTTTGGAACATATAGCCTAATGCGTTTGTAAGGCTTTTGATTTGGAACATAGTTGGCCCAAAAATTAAAACAAAAGCAGCCAAGCCCAATGCAATGTATGCATTCCAGTCTGATAAGTTTTTAAGTCCTTTTTCAAGTCCAACCCAAGAGCTTACTATGAAAATCAATGTTACAAAAAGCATCATTGTAAGCTTCAAAACGAAATTGTCAGGTACTCCAATTAACGTTGAAAGGTTATTACAAAGCATAGGTACACCAAAAGCTAAGGTTGTGGCATGACCTCCAAGAATACCAAAAATAAATATTATTTCAATAACCTTGCCCCATATACCGTTGGCTCTTTTTTCTCCAATAACTTCTTCGCAACATGCAGTTAAAGACAAGCCTGGTTTTTTTCTAATGTAATATCTTTGGGCAAGGGATACAGCACCAACTGCATAGAAAGCCCATGCTGTAATGCTCCAGTGAAAGCTTCCGTATGTAATACTAAGTTCTGCTGCAAATTGGCTAAATGGTGCTGCGCCTAAAGGTGGCGCAGAGTAGTAGTAAATCCATTCCAACGCAGACCAATATAAAAGGCTTGAGCCCATACCAGCGCAAAACATCATAACAATCCAGCTAAAAGTTGAATATTGAGGTTTCTCTTTTCCAAATTTTATGTTGCCATATTTAGAAAAAGAAAAATATACCAAATAAAATACAGCAGCAATGCCCAACCATAAATAAAATGGAGTCAAAACTTCAACTGCTTTTGTTTTAACATTAGCAATTGTATCTGAAGAACCTTGTGGGTTAAGCACCAATGAAACGCAAAGAGTTCCGATTATTAAAAGCACTATAATAATTGGAACTATATTTATTTCTTTTTTTAATAGAGAGTCCTTTTTTACTGAGGTAACTTTATTTGTTTTTACTTCCGACATACTGGTAACCTCCTAAAGTTAATTAGAAATTTCTTTTACATATTTATAACCTGATACAATAGTCATAATTGTTATAAATGCGATTGGTATTGCAGTAAGAATTGCAGAAGTTTGAAGTGTTTCCATAGGTGCGCCGGCAAACATTAAACCCACAGGGATTAAAATTAATGCAATTGACCAGAAGGCTCTTAAAGAGATGGACGGCTCATCCTTTTCTTTAAGACTAAGGGTAGTGCTGACGGCGAGAGTATACGAGCCTGAATCCATTGTAGTAATCAAAAAAATGATTCCTGTTAACGTCCAAATAAATAAAAATATTTTACCAAAAGGAAACGATAGTACCAGTGATGAGGCGGCTGCAGCTGGCCCTTGTTCTGTTAAAACTTTAACAGAATCAAGAGTGCCCGTAATCTGCTGATAAATGCCGTAGTTGCTAACACCGGCAAAATATAGCCAGCAGCCTATGCTTCCGCTTACTATTACTCCAAGCACTGTTTGTTGTATTGAACGCCCCTTAGAGATTTTAGCAATAAATATCCACATAAAAGGTGCAAAGCCAATCCACCATGCCCAATAGAACCCTGTCCATGCTTCCGGAAAGCCGCTGTTTCCAATTGGGTCTGTCCACAGGCTCATGTATATATAATTTTGAAGCATATAGCCTATGGAATTGGTAAAGGATTTTAAAATAAACATTGTTGGACCGGATATTATAATTACTAAAATTAAAGCAATTGCCAGTAAAACGTTTAATTTAGAAAGCTTCTTTATTCCATAGTTTATTCCTGTCCAAGAGCTAATTGAGAATATAGCGGTAATAATAATTATAAATATTAGCTGAAATGAAAAGGTATTTGTAATATGAAACAGAATGGATAAATTGTTGCAGTACATAGGTACAACAAAAGCAATCATTGTAGTAAAGCTACCTATTGTACCAAAAAGGAACACTAATTCTATTAATCTTCCCCATAAGCTTTTAGAATTTTTTTCTCCAATTACATTTTCGCAGCAGTCTGTTAGGGAAAGCCCCGATTTTTTCTTTATGTAGTATCTAAGCCCCAAGGTTATACCGCCAATAGCATAAATTGCCCAGCCTGTAATGCTCCAATGAAAACCGCCATAAGTTGCAGCAAGCTCGGCGGACATTTGACCTCTGGGAACAGCGTTTAAAGGAGGTGCAATGTAATAATAAATCCATTCAATAGCTGACCAGTACAGTAAGTTTGAGCCCATTCCTGTGCAAAAAATCATAGCCAGCCATGTAATAGTTGAATAATCAGGTTTTTCGTCACCAAATTTAATTTTCCCATATTTGGAAAAGCTAAGGTATATTGAATAAACCAATATACCAAAACCTAGCCATAAATAAAAAGGTGTTAAAGCATCCATTGTAATTCTTCTAATTGTGTTAATTACATTTGTCGTTTGACTTGGTAAAAAAAGCAAAAGGCAGCTAACTACACTTATTAGAGTCATTACAATAAAAATGTCCAGCTTTTTAGCATTCATATTGTTATTTTAACTCAGATATTAATTCAGGGATAACTTTAAACATATCTCCAACTATTCCGTAATGGGCTATTTTAAATATTGGCGCAGAAGAATTTTTGTTGATTGCAACAATAACATCAGAGTCAGACATTCCGGCTAAATGTTGTATTGCACCTGAAATACCACAAGCAATATAAATTTTTGGTCTAACAGTTGTACCTGTTTGACCAACCTGTCTTGCTGCATCAACCCAACCGTTGTCTACAACTGAACGAGAAGCGGCATATGTTCCGCCTAAAGCTTTTGCTAAATCTTTAATTAGTTCATAGCCTTCCGGACTACCAACGCCACGTCCACCGGCAACAATAATTTCAGCATCGCTTAAAGAAACCGTTTCCTTTGCTTCTCTTACTATATCAACAATTTTTGCTTTGATAAGGTCATCAGAAATGCTTGGAGTTGTTTTAATTAGCTGTGCTGTATTTTCTGAGTATGGAAGCTTCTTCATAACCCCAGGTCTAACTGTGGACATTTGAGGTCTGTTGTTTGGACAAATGATAGTTGCCATTAAATTACCGCCAAAAGCAGGGCGGG
>CAYWBF010000180.1:0-5962 GCA_964456085.1 uncultured Eubacteriales bacterium | reverse complement strand
GGTGTTATTAATACGGGGGTGAGCAAATGATAATTAACGCCCTTTGTGATTACTACCATATTCTTGTTAATGAGCCAGAAAGTGAAATTGCCAAATTTGGCTTTAGCACAGAAAAAGTATCAGCGGTACTTGTTCTATCAGAGGAAGGTGAGCTTTTAGAGATTATTTCTCTGATCAATAAGGAAGCAAAAGAAAAACTTACAGAGCCTAGGTTGATTAATGTGCCTATCCAAAAGGGACGGAGTGGTAAAAATCCCCCACCCTATTTCATGTGCGACAACATGAAATATGTTTTGGGCTTTGACAAGAATAAAAATTCCTGTACAAAGCAGTTTGAGGCATTTAAGGAATATCACCTTAAGCTTCTGGCAGACGCACAAGGTTACCGAACAAAAGCCTTTCGCCAATTTTTAAATAAATGGGATTGCGTTAAGGCTTTAGAAAATGAAATTATTGCCAGTAATCTTACAACCTTACTTGCTGACAGAAATCTCATATTTAGAATCTGTGGAGAATCTCAATGGCTTCATGAGGATTCAGAAATAATGACCATTTGGGAGAATGAATTAATCAACGGTAAAAATGAGTATTATGCCCAATGTATGATTACGGGAGAGCATACAGCTATTTCAAAGCTGCACAAGTCTTTAAAAAATGTTAGGGATGCCCAATCATCAGGCGCCTCCCTTGTCTCCTTTAATGACAACGCATATGTTTCTTACAACAAAAGCCAAAGCTACAATGCACCTGTAGGTGAAACCTCAGAATTTGCCTACACCACTGTATTAAATAAGCTACTTAGCAGCAGAAATCAAAAAATCCAAATAGGAGATGCAACAACAGTTTTTTGGGCAGCGAGCACTGATGATATTTATAGCCAAACTATTATGGAGTTTTTTGCTCCTACAGAAAATGTGGAAGATAACTCCTTAAAAGAGGATTTAAAAACCCAAAGACTAGTTAGGGATATTTTAGACAAAGCAAGAAAGGGTATAAAGCTTAATGACATAGGTGCAGACATAAACCAGAATACGAAGTTTTACATACTGGGCTTATCCCCAAATGCGGCTCGTATTTCTGTAAGATTTTTTTACTGTGATACCTTTGGAGCCATTGTTGAAAAATTGTCATTGCATTATAGAGATATGGAGCTTGTAAAGCAGTTTGAGAAGGAATTTACTCACATTCCACTGTGGAAGCTAATAAGCGAAACAGTCTCGCCTAAAAGCAGTGATAAAAAGCCCTCACCCCTGCTGGCAGGGGGTTTAATGAGAGCAATGCTAAGCGGCGGCTTATACCCTCAGCTTTTATATAACTCCATCATGCTTAGAATAAAAGCAGATAACGAGATTAGAGTAAACTACGTCAGAGCGTCCATTATTAAACTATGCCTTATGAGAAGGGCTGAAATTTTAAATAACAAAAAACTAAAGGAGGTTTTAAGTGTGGCTTTAAACGAGGAGACAAAAAACATTGGCTATCTTCTTGGCAGGCTCTTTGCTGTTTATGAAAAGCTCCAACTGGATTCCAGCGGCGGAGTGAACAGTTCTGTAAGGGATAAATACTTCACATCAGCATGTACAACCCCAAAATCGGTTTTCCCTATTCTTATTAGACTGTCACAGCATCATATATCAAAGGCAAAGTACGGCTTTGTAACGGACAAGCTAATAGAGCGAATAATGGCAGACATTGACCATTTCCCAGCGAACTTGGATTCTGAGGAGCAGGGCTTATTTGCTTTGGGGTACTATCAGCAAAGAGTCAAGCTATGGGAAAAACAAGTAGAGCAATCTAACAAAACGTTGTCAGGTTCGGAGCGAAAATAACGAACGCTTCAACGTTATTTTTGCGAACGAAGCTGCCTACGATTTTGAAAATTGCTATAAAAGAAAATAAGGAGGAAAATTAGAATGAGCGAGCCAATTAAAAACAGATATGAGTTTGTAGTTTTGTTTGATGTTGAAAACGGAAACCCTAACGGCGACCCTGATGCCGGGAATATGCCAAGAATTGATGCGGAAACGGGCTTTGGTATAATCACTGACGTTTGTATCAAGAGAAAAATCAGAAACTATGTATGCGTCAGAAAAAATGACGAGACAGGATACAAAATTTATGTTCGTGAAGGAATACCACTTGATGTAAACAGGGACATGGCATACAAGCAGACAAATGTCCCCGTACCTCCAAAGGCAGAAGCGCCCAAGGACAAAAACGACTATAAAAAGGTTACACAATTTATGTGCGACAACTTTTTTGATATAAGAACCTTTGGAGCGGTAATGACGCTGAAATATAACTGCGGGCAGGTTAGAGGGCCTGTCCAAATTAATTTTGCCAGAAGCATTGAGCCGATTGTGCCCCAGGAGCTTACTATTACAAGCTGCACCTACGCAAATGAAGGTGAGGAAAGCTCAAAAATGGGTAGGAAGCATATTGTACCCTATGGCTTGTACAAAACAGAAGGCTATGTCTCTGCCAGCATAGCAAATAATTCAACAGGGTTTAGCGAAGATGACGTGGAACTGCTGTGGGAAGCAATAATACATATGTTTGAGCATGACCACTCCGCAGCCAGAGGAAAAATGGCTGTTAGGAAGCTTATAGTTTTTAAGCATGACAGCATACTGGGCAATGCCCTCTCACATAAGCTGTTTGAAGCCATAACCGTAACAAAAAAGTCAGATGCGCCTGCTCGCAGATATGAGGACTACGAAGTGAGTATTGATACCGCCACAATACCTGAGGGTGTCACCCTCATTGAGAAGCTATGAAAAGCTTTGACGAAGACCAGCTTCTAATGCTATCAGGTATTCAGCACTATGCGTTTTGCCCTAGACAGTGGGCATTGATTCATATTGAAAAGCAATGGGAGGATAACTTTAAAACCACCCTAGGCCATCAGCACCACGAAAAAGTAGACGACCCTTTCTTTTTTGAAAGCAGAGGGGATATTTTAATATCACGCTCCTTGTCGCTGGTTTCTTATACCTTAGGATTTTATGGCGTGGCTGATGTAGTTGAGTTTCACGAAAATAGTGAGGGTATAAGCCTTTTCGGAAGAGAAGGCTTGTATCTTCCCATTCCTATTGAATATAAGCTTGGTATCCCAAAGGAAAATGATTCTGATAATTTACAGCTTTGCTTGCAAGCTATGTGCATAGAGGAAATGCTCCTTGCGAAAATAGACCACGGATATTTATACTACGGCAAGCCAAAACGAAGGACTAAGGTTGTTTTTGATGAAAACCTGCGTAATAAGGTAAAGGAACATGCTGCCGAAATGCATAACCTATTTGAGCGGAAGCATACCCCTATGGTGAAGAAAAAGGAAAAGAAATGTAACAGCTGCTCGTTAGTTGATATTTGCCTGCCTAAGCTTAAATCCGGTAAAAAAAGCGTGGAGAGGTATATAGAACAATATTTGAATGAGGTATAGGGTTGAAAAAATTATTAAATGTGCTTTATATTACATCTGAAAATTCTTACTTAAGCCTTGACGGCGAGAACGTTGTGGTTTTAATTGACAACGAGGAAAAATTTAGAATCCCCTTAATAAATATTGAAAGTATTGTTTGCCTTAATTACTCAGGGGCTAGTCCTGCTTTAATGGGTTTTTGTGCCGAGAGGGGTATAGGAATTTGCTTTTTAAAGCCTAGCGGAGGCTTTTTGGCAAGAGTTTCCGGAGGAGTTCAAGGCAATGTGTTTTTACGAAAAAAGCAGTATTTTCTATCAGAGGTTGAAGCTGAGTGCTGTAGTATCTCAAAAAATATTATTACGGGGAAGCTGTTAAATTCTAAGGTGGTCATTGATAGAGCTGTCCGTGACCACCCCTTGCAGGTTAATGCTTCGGAGCTAAAGGAGGTTTCGTCATACATAAAAAGAAGTACGCAAGCCTTAAGAAAAGCCTCCACCTTAGAAGAAATCAGAGGAATAGAAGGCGACTGCGCCAGAAAATACTTTGGGGTATTTGATCAGCTTATACTGCACCAGAAGGAGGATTTTTTTATAAACGAGCGTAACAAAAGACCTCCCAAGGATAATATGAACGCTCTCCTTTCATTTTTATATACCTTGCTGGCTCACGACCTTCAGTCAGCTCTCGAAACAGTTGGGCTTGACCCTTATGTTGGATTTTTGCACAGGGATAGGCCGGGCAGGGCTTCCCTTGCGCTGGATCTTATGGAGGAGCTAAGAGCTTTTTTGGCTGACCGTCTAGCGATTTCTTTAGTTAACAGAAAACAAATCTCGGCTAAGGGCTTTTATAAAAAGGAAACTGGCGGAATAATTATGGACAGTGATACAAAAAAGGTTGTGCTAACCGCTTGGCAGGAAAGAAAAAAGGAAGAGATAGTCCATCCCTTCCTTGACGAAAAAATAAAGATAGGTTTAATTCCTTACGCGCAATCACTGCTTATGGCTCGCTTTCTAAGAAAAGACCTTGAAGAGTATCCACCATTTTTGTGGAGGTAAAAATTATGATGGTGCTTATTACATACGATGTTAATACCGAAACAAACGAAGGAAAAAGACGCCTTAGTAAAATTGCTAAGCTGTGCAAAGGCAGCGGCCAGAGGGTTCAATGCTCTGTTTTTGAGTGTCTAGTATCCCCCTCCCAATTTCTTGAGTTAAAAAACAAACTGGAAAAAATCGCAGACCCAAGCACTGACAGCTTAAGGTATTACTTCTTCGGTAATAACTGGCGGGATAAGATAAAACATTTTGGAGCTAAGGCTTCGTATGATCCGGAGGGTACTTTGATTGTTTAGGGGTTTTTGGGTTTTGAGGGTTAGTGATTTAGTGATTGAGGCTAGGTGCTTCTTTGTTTTTTTAAGTAGGAAGTGAAATATGGTTTGCGAACCTTTAGTGAACATGATTTCCTTTTGGTTTCGCATGGGTTGTTTTGGTTTGTTTTTTGGGGTTTTGGGTTTGGAGGTTGATAACTTTTTTTGAGTAGAGTTTAGTTTCGCAGAAAGTGGGGAGTTTTTAGGGTGATTTTGGGGTTTTTTTGATTTAGAGTCGCACTCCGTAGGGGTGCGTGGATTGAAACAAAGTTACTTTCACAAAAAGCTGGGCATGTTGTCCGTCGCACTCCGTAGGGGTGCGTGGATTGAAACATCACAGTTGAAAGTGCCAGAGTACCGGAAACTTGGTCGCACTCCGTAGGGGTGCGTGGATTGAAACACAGAGATAATAACAAAAATACTACCCATTGTACGTCGCACTCCGTAGGGGTGCGTGGATTGAAACAATATGAAATCGGCAAGATTTACGAAGAAGATACCGCGTCGCACTCCGTAGGGGTGCGTGGATTGAAACAACCAAATTACCCGAAAAATACTCTGACTTAAAGTCGCACTCCGTAGGGGTGCGTGGATTGAAACCTCATTATGGGGAGCGTGATTTTCTGATTTTGAAGTCGCACTCCGTAGGGGTGCGTGGATTGAAACAATAGCCCTTGACAAGGAGTTAAGGGCTATTACGTCGCACTCCGTAGGGGTGCGTGGATTGAAACTATCTCAATGCCGATAAAATATCTGCCTAGTTTTTGTCGCACTCCGTAGGGGTGCGTGGATTGAAACGTTTAAAGTACCGTCCATGCTCTCGTTGTAGTAAACGTCGCACTCCGTAGGGGTGCGTGGATTGAAACATTAATATAAAACCCTTTAACTTTAGACAAATACTTGGTCGCACTCCGTAGGGGTGCGTGGATTGAAACTTTGCAAGGAACACGCTAGAACGCTTTTGCGTGATGTCGCACTCCGTAGGGGTGCGTGGATTGAAACCCAAGCCCCAACCAGCTATATGGGTCATGGTCAACAGTCGCACTCCGTAGGGGTGCGTGGATTGAAACAAAATTGCTCTCGACAGAATTAGCACAATAAAAGAGTCGCACTCCGTAGGGGTGCGTGGATTGAAACATGCAAAAGCCTAAAAAGGATTTTAGTTACACAAGGTC
>CAYWBF010000179.1:0-6037 GCA_964456085.1 uncultured Eubacteriales bacterium | reverse complement strand
AAAAGGTTTTCTCCCCCAAGGTCTTATCTTTTAAAATACCAAAAGCAAGTCCTTAATATTTTTTAATATTTTCCCTCTAGCCTCTTAATAATTACTCTTTATTATATGATTAATAACTGAACGAGGGGGCAGCTTTCATGGATTGGCTAGCACAGAGTATCATTAAGCATAAGAAATTTATATTAATATCATTTATAATCACAGCCGCAGTAAGCTTTTTGCTGTCAAAGCTGGTAGAAATAAATTATGACCTGCTGGAATATTTGCCAAAAGAATCACACTCCACCGTCTCAATGGAGATAATGAACGAGGAATTTTCAAAATCCCCTCCAAACGCCAGAGTTATGCTGACAGACGTAAGTATTCCTCAAGCAATGGAGTATAAAAAACAAATCGCCCAAATCGAAGGTGTAAGGGAAATTAGCTGGCTGGACGACGCCGTGGATATATACCAGCCGCTAGAGGTCATTGATAAAAAGGTTTTGGATAGCTGGTACAAGGAGGGCAACGCCCTATTCTCACTGGTGATTGACATGGATACCTCCATAGCCGCAGTAAATAACATACGAACTCTTATAGCAGACCGTGGGGAAATAACAGGCGACATTGTTGACTCAGTAGCGGCAAAGGAAGCCTCGGGTGCAAGCCGTGGCGCTATGCTTGTTATTTTATTATCTATACTTATAATACTTTCTCTCACAAGCTCTTCATGGTTTGAGCCGCTGTTATTTCTTTTGGCTATAGGGTTTGCTATCGTAATAAACAACGGCACAAACATAATCTTCGGCAGTATTTCCAGCGTAACCCAGACTACCTCCTCGATTTTGCAGCTTGCGGTATCAATGGACTACGCTATATTCCTCCTACACCGCTTCCGTGACTACAGAGAAGAAGGTCATGATGTCCAGACGGCTATGCCCATGGCTATGAGAAGTGCCTTCCCTACTATATTCGCCAGCGGCGTTACAACAATAATCGGCTTTGCGGCGCTGATTCTTATGCGGTTCGGCTTGGGTGCTGATTTGGGCATGGTGCTTACTAAGGCTGTAGTGCTCAGCTTGCTAAGCGTGTCGCTGCTTCTTCCTGTGCTTACACTTTATACCTACAAAATTATTGACAAGACACATCACCGTAGCTTTTTACCCTCCTTTAATAAATTCGGCAGGTTTGCTGTAAAAATTGGTATTCCTGTATTTGCCTTAGTTATGGTGGTGGTTGCTCCTGCGTTTTTGGCTCAAAAAAGCAACGACTTCATCTACGGCACCTCGGGTGTTAACGGAAGCTCTCAAGAAATTTCTGCCACAGAGATTCTTTTTGGCAAGGAAAACAATATGGTTATGCTAATTCCAAAAGGGGACGTGGTTACAGAGAAGGCAATTGTAAGCGAGCTATACAGCCTGCCTGTAGTTTCAAGCGTTATTTCCTATACAGAAACAGTTGGGGAAAAAATCCCACAGGAGTTTGTGCCACAGGAGATGCTTTCTAAACTGGTGTCAAACAAGTACAGCCGAATTGTAATTACGGTTAAAACTACACAGGAAGGCCCCCAAGCCTTTTCCACTGTAGAGCAAATACGAGTCTTGGGTGATAAGTATTACAAGGACGCATATTATTTAGCCGGGGGTAGCGTTAATACCTTTGATATGATGCTGACCATTGTAGAGGATAATCGCCTTGTAACAATTGCAGGTATTATAGGTATAGCCATAATCATTTTTCTAACCTTCCGCTCCATTTCTATTCCCCTAATCCTACTTTTGACCATAGAGTCGGCAATTTGGATAAACCTAGCCTTTCCCTACTTTACAGATGAAAAGGTGGTGTTCATTGCCTACATTATAATAAGCTCCATTCAGCTTGGAGCCACTGTAGATTACGCTATACTGTTTGCCAGTAGATATATTGAAAACAGAGCAACAATGGGCAAGCGCACCGCCGCTGTACAAACTGTATCCGACACCACAGTGTCCATTCTAACCTCGGCAAGCATACTTATGATTGCAGGTATAGTCCTTGGCATTACCTCAACAAACGGCGTAACCGCACAGCTTGGTACACTAATCGGACGTGGCACAATGCTTTCCGTAGCCCTTGTGTTGTTCCTACTTCCTACGCTGCTGCTGGTGTTTGACAAGGTAATACAAAAAACTACGTTAAATTTGAAATTTAAGGAGGAATAAGGCCATGAAAAAGCTTGTGGCTGTAAGCCTTACATTAGTTATGTGCATTAGCCTGTCTATGTCTCCCCTTGCCGCAACAGGCGACGGGCTTAAGGAAGAAACAATATATGTAATTCTTAACGACGACGGAACCTCCCGTGAAGCCTTTGCCGTAAATCTATACGAAAGCTTCCCCGGTGGAAGCCTTTTGGACTACGGAAGTTACGAATACGTTCGCAACATCACCACCCTAGATGAGCTTTCACTCCAAAACAACCAAGTAACAGGTGCAATCCCCTCGGGAAAATTCGCCTATGAGGGTAAGCTGTCAAACACAAATATTCCCTGGGATATAAAAATCATTTATACCCTAGACGGCAAAAAAATTACCCCCATGGAGCTTGGCGGTAAAAGTGGAAAGCTCAAAATTGAAATATCCATTTCCCAAAACAATAAATCAGACAGAGCTTTCTATGAGAATTATGCCTTACAGGTATCAGCCAAGCTAGATGCTAATCTTTGCAGCAGTATTCAAGCCGATGGCGCTTCCATTGCTACAGTAGGTGATGTTAAAAGCATAACCTTCACAAAAATGCCCAACAAAGATGCCAAATATGAAATTTTTGCACAGGTAAAAGATTTTGAAATGCAGCCTATTTCTATAAACGGTATATCCTTAGGCATGAGCGTGGACTTTGACACAGATGAAATCGCTTCAAAATTTTCTGATTTAAAGGACGGCACAAAAAAGCTGGACGATGGTGCTGCCGAGCTTAAAGACGGAGCATATGAATTTAAGGACGGTACAATTAGGCTTAGAGACGGAGTTTCTGATTTGTCCTCCGGAGTTACAAAGCTTGTTGACGGTGCTTCGGAGCTTTTGGACGGTAGCGGAGAGCTGACAGACGGGGCAGTCAAGCTGGAAGAAGGAACGTTGGAGCTACTTGACGGAGCCGGAGAGCTTAAGGACGGTACAGCGGAGCTAGCTGACGGCGTGACAAAGCTTGATGACGGTATAAACGAGCTGTTGGACGGTACTGCTTCCCTTAGAGACGGCGCAGCCGATTTGGTTGATGGTACCAAAAAGCTGGAGGAAGGCACTACTAAGGTTAAGGACGGTGCAGATGAATTAAAAAGCGGCTCTGATGAGTTTGTTAACGGTGTTGTTAAGCTATATGAGGGAAGCACTAAGCTAGCTGAAGGCACTCAAAAGCTAAGGCTGGCTGCGTTCAAGTCTGCTGAGGGTGCATTGAAGCTTAACAGAGGTACACAGAATTTACAAAAGGGCGCAGATGAATTAACAAAGGGGGCAGATGAATTATCCTCAAAGTCCCCAAGCCTTGTAGCTGGCTCTAAAAAAATCCTTTCCTCCCTAGAAAAGTTAAAGCAATCTACAGAAGGACTAAATACAGACTCTATCCAATCACTGGCAGCAGCCTCAGACACATTTGCTGCAGGGCTTACAACAGCTTCTGCCGGGCTGACAGCAGCAAGCGACGGTGTGACCAATATGGCAAATGAGCTTGCCGCACTTAACGACCCAGCCGTAACAGCTATTTTAAGCAAATATCAACCAGCCATAGCAGGCGTTAAAGGCTCTGCTGTAGGAATTGACAATCTTTCATCAAGCTATGTCCAAATAAATAACGGCATATCCACCCTAAAATCAGGACTTTCCAGCGTAGGCGAGTTGTCTACAGCAATGGGCACTCTAGCTGGAGAATATGTAAAGATGGATACAGCCATACTTGAATACACAAACGGCTTTGAAAAAATAAAAACAGGCCTCGCAAGCCTATACAGAGCAATAACAGAGATTTATGATAGCACCTTCGACCTACGATACGGCTTGGATAAGCTTTATACCTCTACTGAGGAGATAAGCGACGGAAGTATAACAATCGACAAGGGTATAGGCAATGTCCATGACGGAGCCATTAAGCTGGGTAACGGAGCAAATGACCTTGCTAATGGTGCCAAGGAGCTTACTGACGGCGTAAAGGAATTAAATGAGGGCGCAAACAAGCTTTATGACGGTACAAAGGAGCTTTATGACGGTGTAGGGTCGCTATCTGATGGCTCTAAAGATTTACATGAGGGCGTTGTTAAGCTTCAAGATGGTGCTGGAGAGCTATATAACGGTGTTGAGGAGCTTTCAGGCGGTGCAAAGGATTTACGAGATGGCGCACAGAAGCTATATGACGGAGAAAAGGAGCTTTTTGACGGCAGTGTTGACCTTTCCACGGGTGTGAACGACCTTTATGACGGAAGCCTTGACCTATACGACGGTGCCGCCAAGCTATACAACGGTACAGTAGAGCTATACGACGGCACCTTCGAGCTGCGAGACAAAACAGGCAACATAGACACAGATGTGACGGACGAAATCAACAGCAGGCTAAAGGAATTTTCCAGAGACGACTTCACCCCAGTTTCCTTTGTGTCCAGCAAGAACACAGCAGTCAGCTCCGTTCAGTTTATTATGAAAACAGATGCTATAAAAAAACCGCCTACCGAGGAGGTTATTGAGACGCAACCAGTCAAACTAACCTTTTGGCAAAAGCTGCTTAAGCTTTTTGGCCTATAAAAAAATAGATATGAGCAGAGGACTCTTCCCTCTTGCCCATATCTATTTTTTTTGCCTACCTTATCATAAAATCTCCTTTTTCTGTTAATACTAAAAAAAACCTTTAAAGGTGGTGGGTAGATGTATAAAAAAGCTTTTTCCTTTATGTTTTTCGTTACTCTTGCATTATTGGCAGTTGTTATGCTTAACGTTAAGCCGGGGAGCATAATTGGTCTGGCTTATAGGGACAACGCCGAAGAAAACGTTATGCTTGGGGAAATTTACGACCTTAAGCTTGAGCTTATAAAAACAAGCCCGGGCAATATTAACACCTTCCTACCAAGGTACGAAACAACTTCCAACGAAACCATAAGTAGCTTCTGCCAACAATTCGGCTTTCTCCCGGACGAAAAAGCCGAGGAGGATCAAGAAAAAATAATTTATGAATCCCAAGGCAAGAGCCTTACCATTTTTAAAAACTTCGGAATGTTAACTGTAGAATACGAAAGCCCCCAAGAGCAGCCCGAAGCACCAACAGAAATTGAGGGTGACAAGGCAGCTATTGAAATTTGCAAGCAATTTGCGTCAGACAATATGCTCTACATTAACTACGAGGAAGCAAAGGTCACCTTCAACGAAGAAGCCTATGAGGTAGTTTTTATAAACAGGCTCTCCAATATTAAAAACTATGGCTTTACAAATTCCTTTACATTGGATAGATTCGGGAACATTTTAAAGGTTAGGCTATACTTTTTTAATTATGAAAGACTTTATTACTGCAAGGTAATGTCTATGGAGGCGGCATACAAAAGATTGCCTATTGATTTGCCGGAAGGTGTTAAGGTAGAGCTTAATAAATGCCAGCTTGTTTATTACTACGAAAACAGCATAATTCAGCCGGCATATTTATTCGAGGGACAGCTTAATACAGGCGAGGACTTTAGCTGCTTTGTAAAAGCAGCCGTATACGAGTGACGCATGGTATAAGGGTTTCTCAACCAAAAATATAAGCAGCTTTTAAAACAGCTGCTTTTTTATTTGGGAAAAACATAGGAGGAAGCGCAAGAAGCTACAAATAACGCTGCTTAAATTTTCCACATGTATTTTCGGTTTATAAAATAAATTCCAGCTACAGAAACACAAGCCCCAAAGGTATAAGCCAGTAAATTTTTTAAATATCCCAATTCAACAATGTATATATGAAAAATTGGAATATATCCGGTTTTATTGTAGCTATCCTTAAAAAAGGACAGCATTCTCTGCCAAAATTCAAAATCAGACCATTTTGTAGGTACAAGCGCCAAAGGAAATG
>CAYWBF010000178.1:0-6044 GCA_964456085.1 uncultured Eubacteriales bacterium | reverse complement strand
TTTATCTGTCAAAATTTCATCCCAAAGACTTAAAACATTGTCGTTTATTGTAGGGAATGGGTTGTTATGTAATTGAGTATATAATTGCAATAGTTTGTGTAAGTCCTCACTCTGTGCTATTGAAATAACCAAAATAATCACCTGATCTGTCTAATATAGTAGTAAGCTATATTTATACACCAAAAGCTGTCAAATTCTCATTTGACAGCTTTTGCAAAATGCGCTTGGGAGTCAAAAAAGCTAACACGAGTTTTATATTAGAAAGCTACAGAAATCACAACGTGTCATTGGGGTTTTTAATAATATGCAGCTGGTATACTTTATTGTAGATGTATTTTCTCAGTTTGTACAAATATTCTTTGTCTTTATCACTGGGATGAATTTTGGCTCCATAATAGTTAAAGTCATTCCATACTTTAGCAAAATCCCAATCACTGTCTAAAAGTTGAAAAACGTACTTGAAGTATAGAGAGTGGTTTTGATATCCCTCCATCGGTTTTAGCAAGTCTGCAATTTTATCTTGTACCTTATGATATGTATTTTCATCGCATGTTTCTATATAGCCATTCAAAATATCATTTAGCTTTTTCTCTCCAAATGCACGTGGATAATATTTGGTGCCACCTTTACTGAAAACTCCTCTATTAACGGAAGTGACTCCAAATACCCCCAGAGAAAAGGAAATTAGTGTGCCTATCACGTTCGGTATGTTTTCTATAATAAATGACGTTGGGCATGGCATGTACTTGTATACACAAAAGCACCACGCAACCAAAAGGATGGCATCTATTGTTACTACAATAATTATCGTCCAAAATGGAACGGCTAACTTATTGGCATTCATATCAACATTGTCCTGTCTTTCCACTTTGCAAACCTCCTAAGTCCCAATAAGCTTATTACTCACCCATATTCAATTATGAAAGCCTGTAATATACGAATATAGTGCCGAAGCTATCAAACCAAAGCCTGACAGCTTTCTACAAAATATAACGGAAGCGGTGGGATTCGAACCCACGGTACCGGTAAAGGTACACCTGATTTCGAGTCAGGGCCGTTATAACCACTTCGATACGCTTCCAAATTACCCTCCACAAAAACCTTCATGGAGGGTATATAGTGAAAATCTTACTTTAATGTAACAACAGCGCCAACGTCCTCAAGCTTAGCCTTAATAGATTCGCCTTCCTCTTTGGAAACAGCTTCCTTAAGTACCTTAGGAGCGTTGTCAACCACGTCCTTAGCTTCCTTCAAGCCAAGACCGGTAACCTCTCTAACAACCTTAATAACCTTAATCTTTTCAGCACCAACGTTAGTAAGTTCAACGTTGAACTCTGTTTTCTCCTCAGCAGCCTCAGCAGCAGGACCTGCAGCGCCAACAACAACGCCAGCAGCAGCAGATACGCCGAAAACCTCCTCGGCCTTCTTTACTAAATCGTTTAATTCTAGCACAGACAGCTCAGAAACAGCTGCGATAATTTCATCAATAGATAATTTTGCCATTATAGCACCTCCATATTATTTTTAACACATTTGATTTTTACTTATTTAAAAGGCAAGGAAAATTACTTTGCCTTTTCTTCCGCAATAGCGTTGATAACTCTTGCAAAGGACGCCATAGGCGACTTGAAGGAACCAAGAAGCTTGGATAAAAGCTCTTCTCTTGGAGGAATCTCCGCAACGGCCTTAATTCCGGCTGCGTCATAAACCACGTTTTCCACCATACCGGCCTTAAATTCAAGAGCAGGCATACCCTTAAGCTCTTTGTTGATTAATCTGGCGGCCAAGGTAGCGTCTTCATAGGAAATCGCAACGGCTGTAGGCCCCTTTAGAAAATCGTTAAGCCCGGCAAAAGGAGTATCAGTAACAGCAAAGCCCAACAAAGTATTTTTGTAAACCTTGTAGTCAACGCCTTGTTCTCTAAGCTTTTTTCTTAAGGTAGTGTCCTGCAAAACGTTAAGACCTCTGGAATCAAGCAAAACAACCGATTTTGCACGGGCAAGCTTTTCCTTAATTTCATTAACAACTGCAACCTTTTTTTCAATATTCGGCATAAATTCACCTCCTTGGTTATTAAAAGCTGGTCGTGTAAATAAATCTGTTGAAATAAACTAGCTTTTTTCAACAAATTTAATTATACGACTAAAAAACTATAAAAAAACCTCCGCATAAATAGACGCAGAGGCTTTAATCAAAATAAAAATTCCTCAGCAGGATTTACTTTTGGTATCAATACCAAAAACCTACGTCTACGGTATATATGAAATTATAAGACTAGACAGTCTCGGAAAGCTTAGCTGTATTAAGCTTAATACCAGGGCCCATAGTAGAGGTTAATACAACGCTCTTCAAATATTGACCCTTAGCAGCAGAAGGCTTTGCCTTAATAACTGCACTTACAAGTGTTTGGAAGTTATCTGTAAGCTTCTCAGAGCCAAAAGATACTTTTCCAATAGGAACGTGAATAATATTTGTTTTATCTAAACGGTATTCAATCTTACCGGCTTTGATTTCTGCAATAGCACGGGCAACGTCCATAGTAACGGTTCCGGCTTTTGGGTTAGGCATAAGACCCTTAGGGCCAAGTACACGACCAAGTCTACCAACAACGCCCATCATGTCAGGTGTAGCTACAACAACGTCAAACTCAAACCAGTTCTCGCCTTGAATTTTAGCAACCAAATCCTCAGCGCCAACATAGTCGGCTCCAGCGGCTTCTGCCTCTGTGGCTTTGTCGCCCTTGGCAAATACTAAAACTCTAACGGTTTTACCGGTTCCGTGAGGAAGCACAACAGCACCTCTAACCTGTTGGTCAGCATGTCTGGAGTCAACGCCCAGTCTTAAGTGAACCTCAACGGTTTCGTCAAACTTGGCAACTGTAGCCTTTTGTACTAAATCTATAGCTTCGGCTACGTCGTAAAGCGCATTTCTGCTTACAAGCTTAGCCTTTTCTAAATATTTCTTTCCTCTTTTCATATATAAAACCCTCCTAGCGTGGTAATACCGAGAAGCCAACTCTTTTGGCTTTTCTCCCACTTTTTAAAAAGCAATTATACTTTGTTATTTAACAACAATTCCCATGCTTCTGGCAGTTCCGGCAACCATGGACATAGCCGCCTCAATGGAAGCTGCATTCAAGTCGGGCATTTTTTGCTCAGCAATTTTTCTGATTTCGTCCTGGGTAATAGTAGCAACCTTGGTTTTGTTTGGAACAGCGGAACCCGATTCAAGCTTGCAGGCCTTCTTTAACAATACGGCAGCAGGCGGGGTTTTTGTAATAAAGGTGAAGCTTTTATCCTGATAAACGGTGATTACAACAGGAATAACAAGACCTACCTGAGATTGGGTTCTTTCATTAAATTCCTTGCAAAAGCCCATGATGTTAACACCATGCTGACCAAGGGCAGGCCCAACAGGTGGTGCAGGGGTAGCCTTACCTGCATTGATTTGAAGCTTAATATAACCAGTAACCTTTTTTGCCATTACGGCACCTCCTATAATGTGGTGTAGAGGCTTAGCCTCTAAAAATAACGGGGTATTCCCCTCCCACTAAATTACATCTTGATAATTTGAGTAAAGTCGATTTCAACAGGGGTTTCACGCCCGAAGGCGATAATGCCTATTAAAACGGACTGCTTTTGTAAGTTAACCTCTTTTACGGTGCTTATGGTGCCCTCAAGAGGGCCGCTCATAACCTTAATAGTGTCGCCCACAGAAACATCAATTACATCAGCCATCTTTTCGATGCCCATAGCCAAAACCTCGCTATCGGACAGGGGCACGGGCTTGGAGCCTGGGCCTACAAAGCTTGTAACTCCGCGTGTGTTGCGTACAACGTACCAGGTATCGTCGTTCATCATCATCTTAACCAAAACATAGCCGGGCAAAACCTTGCGCTGAACGCTTTTTTTCTGACCGTTTTTTATTTCCACAACATCCTGTACCGGAACAACAACCTCAAGAATCTGATCCTGCATAGCTCTGTTTTCAATTATTTTTTCAATGTTTGCCTTTACCTTATTCTCGTATCCAGAATAAGTGTGGACAACATACCATCTAAGATCTTCCGACATAAAACACCTCTACTGCGAAAGAAAGCCGGCAAGAAGATTAACCGAAAACCCAAAAACAGAGTCAAAACCGAAAATAACAGCACCTACTAATAATGAAGTAACAATAACAGTAAATGTCTGCTTAATAAGCTCTTGTCTCTGGGGCCATATAATCTTACGAAACTCGCCCTTAAAATCGCCGTAGGTTGAGGATACTACCTGACCATAATCCTTTTTCTCATCGGCTTTTTTACCTTTTTTTTCTTCCAACTTCAATTCACGCCCTTAACGTTTTTAATAGGGTATAACTCCTACTTTGTCTCCCTGTGGGATGTATGCTTGTTGCAAAATCTGCAATACTTTTTGGTTTCCATTCTGTCAGGGTGATTCTTTTTTTCCTTTGTGGTGTTGTAATTTCTTTGCTTGCAGTCAGTGCACGCCAAAGTAATCTTTGTTCTCAAAATGCCCACCTCGCTTATATTTTCGATAAATCAAAGAAAAGCGGCATAGGCCGCATTCTTTACGTTGAGAAGTGCCGTTTTTAGGCACATAAAAAAAGACTTGCTTCCGAGTATATTAGCATAACATTTTTTTGTTGTCAATAAAATATGTATATTTTTTTAGGCTTTTTTGGCAAGGAAAGTGCACTAAATCAAAAATCTTGGGGAGCTTCACTCCCCCAAACTTCCTAGAATGAAAAAAGTGTACCTATATTATTATAAAATAAATAGGTACACTTCTCTCTTCGCTAAGTTGATTAGCTAAAAAAAGCTACAACTTGTAATCCGCTTTGTCGTTCATATGACTTGACACCTCCGAAAGCTCTTAAAACTAAGATACTTTAATCCTTCGATGTTTCTTTCATACTAACTTTGTAAAGCTTATTTGCTTTACAATAGATATTATATACTGATTTTTAAATAGCATACTGTAAGATTTTTGAAATTTTATTTTATCTTAAAATAAGCAACCAAATTTGCAAGCATCTCCGACTGGCTGTTAAGTTCCTCTGCTGCTGCGGCAGCTTCCTCTGAGGTACCGGAGTTGTTTTGTACTACTTGAGCTATTTGGCTTATGGCTTCACTTATTTGAGAAATAGCTTCTGCCTGGTTGTCGGTGGCTTTTGCAATGCTGTCTATTAGCACAGATATGGAGCTTGCATCAGACACGATTGTAGTAAGCGCCTCAGCAGTGGCATTTGCTATTTGAGTACCTTGGTTAACCCTAGCCATGGAGTCCTCAATAAGTGCGGCTGTTTCCTTAGCGGATTGCTGGCTTCTTCCGGCAAGGCTTCTAACCTCCTCCGCAACAACTGCAAAGCCCTTTCCGTGTTCGCCTGCTCTTGCTGCCTCTACAGCTGCGTTAAGCGCAAGTAGATTTGTTTGGAAGGCAATATCGTCAATAACCTTAATAATTTTTGAAATATTATTTGAAGCCTCTTTTATGCCGTCCATGGATTTAAGCATGTTGTGCATTTCTTCGTTGCCCTTTGTAGCGTTTGCTATTGATTTTTTGGAAATGTCGTTGGCTGACTTGGAGTTACTGGCGTTGTCGTTAACCTGTTGCTCTACGGAATAGATTGTCGCCGTAAGCTCCTCTATACTGCTTGCTTGCTCCGAAGCGCCTGTGGCTATGCTCATGGAGCTTTCTGAAATATTCTTTGCTCCTTCCAAAACATTTGTGGAGGCAGAGCTAATATTGGCCATAGTCATATTCAAGGTAGAGATAATATTGTTTATAGAGTCTTTTATGGAGCTAAAATCTCCGACATAATCCCTGTCGATGCTATGTGTCAAGTCTCCATTGGACAACATCTGCAAAATTTCATTTACTTCATTAATATATGATCCGATGGAGTCAATCATTGTAACAAAGGAGGTTCTCATCTTGTCAAAATCACCTTTGTAGGTGGCAGAAATCTTTGTGTTGAACTGACCTTGTGCAAGCCGTGCCAACAAATAGTTGGCATCGTTTATAGGCTTGGCTACTGCT
>CAYWBF010000177.1:0-6063 GCA_964456085.1 uncultured Eubacteriales bacterium | reverse complement strand
AGCTTATTTAAATAGCCTTACAGAAAGAGATTGGCAAACGAATATTACTGCTACAGGAACAGACATTATGGAATACGTAGTAAAAACCGTAGACCTACCAGCAAAAGGTGCGATGCAGCCAAATAAAGCCTACGTCATTTTCCTAAGGCCATATATAGGCGAAGCGCCTAATAAAAAGTATGCCTACATGCCGGCTTATGTTATGGGTACTACATTGGCTGTTAGACCTCCTATGGAGATTGAGCCAAAAACGCCTACTCTTGTGGTGGTTACGGAAAAAACTACTGATACATCTGTAACAATAAAGTGGAAGCACACCGAAGGGTTGGACTATGAGCTGGTTTATAGCGAGCTTTTGACAAACTACCCCGATAAGGGCACTTACGCCTTTAGGGCGGGAACCCAAACCTTTACCGTGGACGCAGAGGGGTATATAAGCTTTACTGTTAACAATCTATTCCCTGATACCCTTTACAACTTCTGGGCGGTGTCCATCGCGAATAATCCTACAGGGGTGAAGCGCTCCTCCTGGTCAAACCCTGTTTCCGAAAGAACAAAGGATATATTGCAGCCTAAGCCTCCGGGAGGACTTGGCCCTGTTTCCAAAGACAGCTTGGATATTTACAACAAGGGTGCTGGGCAAAAATATATCCCTATTGATAAGGATTATATGATTCTTGAGTGGGTAAGGGATAACCTTGACCTTACAAACCCTGTAGGAACTGCCGGGGGCGTAGTGGGTAACGTTGAGCCGCTTAGAGACCCAAATATTCTTCTCACTCTTATAGCAAAATTTAATGGATTGCAAGCAAACAAGGAATACTATGCCAGAGCTAAAACCACCTACACCGTAACAAGAGGCGGCAACGGCCTTATAGTAAAAACCTACAGCTACACCGTTCAACTATCCAAAAATGATGATTTCACAGACGCATTGGAAATAACCCTTCCGGCTATTCCGCCGGAGCCAGCCAACGGTCTAAACTACAAGCAAAAGATTTCCGATTGGTCTGCAACGCTTAAGCTATTGACTGGTCAAACGACCGACGAATACGACGGTGACAAAAACCCTGCACAATACCCACTTCCTACACAAAACTTTGAAGTCACCTACGATGCCGCTACAAAAACCTTAACCTATCGTTTCCGCTCCAACCTTGTAGACGCTCAAGGCAATAAGGACAACAACGTTGACCAGCGTTTCATCACAGAAATGATTAAGGGACGCAACTTCTCCTATTTCGTTGACCTGTCAACCTATAACAACAATCCAATAAACAACAGGGTAATTATTTTGCCATACTCAATCCTTAAAGCATTTGAGGAGCGAAAAATTAACCTTAGGGTCAAATCCGATAATTTAACAACTCAAATCCCAGGCAACGCCTTTGCTACCAAGGAGGTTAAGGAGCTAAAGGATTTTGGGGTAGGCTCCTCTGTTAAGATTGCCTTCAACCAAAACCCCGATAGTGTTCCTACGCTAAAGATTTCTAACGGACAAATGGACGGCTACGCCTCTGATCCTCAAAAGCTTTCCGTCAGTGTAATAACCCCTTCAAGGACAATTGCTCTAAACAATTTCGCCGCTCCTGTGGCCTTTGAGCTTAAGCTTAAGAATAGGAACATTACACTAGACAAAAACGTAGGTGCATATACCTTCGACCCTAACATGACCGACTGGCAAAGGCTTAACGACGCAAAATACGATAACCTAGCTGGAACCTTCACCGCCAACGCCGTAAAGGCTGTAAGCTTTGCAGTCATAGCAAAGGCACTGGCCAAAGCCTACCAGCCCGACGAAAACACCGGCGCTGTAATGAACCTATCCACCAAGCTAAATATAACTGACCTTGACCAGTACGACCCAAAACGAACCATAAGCGCCGTTCAATTCAACAACGCCATAGCGGCAGTTGCGAAAAACCGAAACGATGTTGCCATAAACGGCATGATAACCGACGCAGACTTTAACGCCCTAGGCAAATCCAAGCTTTTGGTAAGCGGTGTATACGTTTCAAGGGAGGCAGGCATTGCTTCCTTGGTTAAGCTGTACGAAATTAAGACTAAGGCCACCATAAAAAATTACCCCGGCCTAGACCAAACCCCATACTATGACATTAAAGACGCAACAGCTCAATATCAAGCCTCCATGCTCAAAGCAGCTACCCTAGATTTTATTCAAGGGCCAGCTGCAAACCCAAAGGGCAATCTAACAATGGGTGAATTTTTCTATATGCTTGACATTGTAATGGAGGACTCGGGAATGTAGAACCGTGTGGGGAGCTTTTGAAAAAGCTCCCCACACACCCCCCGCAAAACTTTTTATCAAAAACCAAAAGCCCAATATTGGGCTTTTTTGAAAAGGGAGGACGGGTTATCTCCCCTAAAAAACACCAAGTAAACACGAGGCAGGTGAGTAAATGGGATTTTTGTTAGTAGTTCCGGGGATTGTTCTAGCTATAACAATCCATGAATACACTAAAGCATTAGTAAGCACCAAGCTGGGGGACCCTGCCCCAAGAAACAACGGCCGCCTTACTCTAAACCCTATGAAGCATTTGGAGCCAATCGGGTTTATTCTAATGATAATATTCGGCTTTGGGTGGGGTAGCCCCACGCCAACCTCAGCCACATATTACAGTGACCGTAAAAAGGGTACTATTATTACTTATGTAACACCTTCTATAGTGAACCTAATAGTGGGCATTTTATTTGGCCTGCTGTCTTTTAACATACGCATGGTCCTTGGCTCCGGGTTAGAAAACCTAAGCACCACTGCTTCCAGCTATCTATGGCAAATTTGTTTCCTTACTGCGAAAAGCAACGTGACCTTGGCTTTGTTTAACTGCATACCTGTGTACCCTTTGGACGGTGCAAAGGTGCTGTCGGTTTTCCTTAACCAAAACGACCTTATTCGCATAACCCATTATGAGAAAATCCTTCAAATGTTTCTTATTCTTATGATGTCCTTAAGATTGATTAATTGGGTTATTGACCCTATTGTTTATTTAATATTGGGCTTTGCTTTTTAAGAAAAGCTAAGTAGGGTACTAAATATATAGAAATAAACTGGTTTGCTTCTATATATTTAGTATTCCACTCGGAAGCCAAAGGAGCTGGGGTGATAGAATGAATAAGCCCGAGATAAGGCTGGAGGCCTTTAGCGGCCCTCTGGATTTGCTTTTACACCTAATCGAAAAAAATGAAATCAATATTTACCACATCCCGATTTTTGAAATCACCCGTCAGTATGTCGATTTTATTAATGAGTATTCCAAAAGCGGCAAGGGCGCTAATGCTGCAAACGACGTTATGGATTTTATGAGCAGCTTTATAGTTATGGCGGCACGGCTTCTGGAGATAAAATCTCGACTGCTGCTGCCCTTGCCCAAAAAGGACGAGGACAGTCAGGAGGAGGGTGACCCGAGGGAGGCGTTAATCGCACAGCTTTTGGAGTATAAGCGGTTTAAAGCCTTGTCTCAGCTCCTACAGGATAGGGAAGGCTGCTCAGATATGTTAATGGAACGCCCTCCACATAAGTCTACTATTGAAATAGCCAGCAAAAAAAAGCCGCCTTCTGTTGAGGCGGCTTTAAAAAACGTTGATTTGGATAGGCTTAAGGCTATTTATGAGGAGCTTTTGCTTAGACAGGAGCTAAACACCGATAAAATTCGGGGCGGCTTTAAATCTGTTGAAAAGGACAGATTTACTGTAGGCGAAAAAATCACTCACATTACTCACCTTATAAGGAAAAACAGAAAAGTCAGCCTAAACGAGGTTTTTGCCAGATGCACGGGTAAGCAGGAAATGGTGGTTTCTTTCCTTGCTATGCTGGAAATGATAAAGCAGCGCCTTGTAAGCGTGGAGCAAAACACCTCCTTCGGCGAGATTATTTTATACGCATTGGAGTCTGCTCAGCAGTAGTACAATGCATAAGGGAGAAAATTATGGCTGAAATAGATTATTTGGCTAATGCAGTAGAGGCCATTTTATTTGTAAGCGGCAGTCCGCTGCATGTTTCTCAGCTTTCGGCTGCGCTGGAGTGCAGCGAGGAAGTCGCAAGGTCGGTTGTAGGCTGCCTTTCCGAAAAATATATCACCGAGAAGCGTGGCTTAAGAATCGTGGAAGCGAACGACTCCTTCCAGCTTCGCTCCAGCGGCGAGTATTTTTCCTACATAAAAAAGGTGTATGAGGTACCCCAAAAGAAGCCCCTTACACAACCCTTGCTGGAAACACTGTCAATCATTGCATATAGGCAGCCTGTTACTAAAGCTCAAATAGAAGAAATCCGTGGGGTTAACGCTGACCATGCTGTTAATAGGCTAATGGAGCTTAAGCTGGTAACAGAAAGTGGCAGGGCAAAGCAGCCTGGCAAGCCTATTCTTTTTGAGACTACAGACGAGTTTCTTACATACTTCGGCTACAAGGCTCTGCATGAGCTACCCCAGCTAAAGCAGGAGGACTTGGAGCAAGAGGATATTTTATAGTATCTTTTCAAGGAGGTTTTTCAGCTTGAATACATTCTACTCACAGGAGGAGCTTAAGGCACTGGGACTTAAGGCTTACGGCGAAAACGTATTAATCAGTAGAAACGCCCTTATTTACTCCCCCGAAAAGCTGTCCATAAGCAGTCATGTACGCATAGATGATTTTGCCGTCCTTAGCGGCAGCATAACTCTTGGCAGTTATATTCATATAGCTCAGTTTTGCGGCATATACGGGGGCGATGCCGGGGTTTTTATGGAGGATTATTCTTCCTTATCCTCAAAGGTCACAATCTACGCCCAGTCAAATGACTTCTCCGGGGAGTCCATGGTGAACCCTATGATACCACAGGAGTTTAAGCCTACGGATATAGAAAAAGAGGTTGTTTTAGAGAGACTGGTGGCTGTGGGGGCTTCCTCGGTGATTTTGCCGGGAGTGCGACTTAAGGAAGGTAGTGCCTTCTGCGCCATGAGCCTTATTTCAAGAGATGCAGAGCCATGGACGGTATACGCCGGAATCCCTGCAAGACGTGTTTCTGATAGGAAAAAGGATTGCTTGGAGCTTTGCAGAAGGTTTGAGGAATCAAGAGAAGGGTAAAAAGCCGCAAAGGGAAAGCGCCCTATGTGCCATTTGGCGCATAGGGCGCTTTCCCTTTGGCTTTAATATTTTAATTGCCATAAATCTGCTCTCGAGTATAAAACCCGGAATCTATTAAAACTGAATCAATATTCTTGCTGGTTACAAGCTTTGGCTCTACAAGCAGAGCCTTAACCTTTTCCTTTGCGAATACATCAAGCTCGGCGTTTACGTCGAGCTTTTTGTTTGCAGACATTTTTGATGCCTGTTCAATAGCTGTTTGTGAGAGGGTGTCAATATTCTTAAACACCGTCATGGCTTGCTCCCCTGCAAGTATACGCTTGATAGCGCCTAGGTCAGCGTCCATACCTGTAACGGGAATCTTTCCAGCTAGGCCAGCCTCCTTAAGCGCCTCTATGCACCCAGAGGCAACCTTATCATTTGGAGCGAGAATAGCCGCAATATTATTGTCATTTTCTTTAAGCGCACGGCTAATAAGAAGCTTAGCTTCGTCAGGAGACCAATTTTTCACATGCTCCTGCATTACGATATTAATGTCACCACTTTCGGCTAAAGGCTCTATGTACTTCATTGCCCCAGATAAAAACAAGGTTGCGTTATAGTCGGCCTCGTCTCCGGCCAGCACCACATAGTTTCCCTTATCCACCGTTTCTATTAAATATTTCCCTTGAAGCTCTCCTACCTTTATGCTGTCAAAGGTAACAATTAGGTCGGACACCTCGTTTAAAATAATTCTGTCATAGGAAATTATTTTTATATTCTTGGCGTGAGCCGCTTGAACAACAGCAGAGGCATGGCTTGCGTCCTTTGGTGTAACAATGAGCACAGTAACACCGTTTTCAATAAGAGCTTTAATTTCGGCCTCCTGCTGGACAGGGTCCTCGTAGGACAGATGCGCGATAATGTCAACGTTCATATCGGCGGCCTTTTTTTCCATATCGGCAATATCTCGCTTCCACCGCTCGGCGTTGTAAACGGCTA
>CAYWBF010000176.1:0-6082 GCA_964456085.1 uncultured Eubacteriales bacterium | reverse complement strand
TGGTTGCGGTTATCTCCTTTTTATCAAATCCATTTGGAACGTCTGCTCCGTCTTTCATTAAAATCCCAATAACATAATCAAAGGTGCCTGTGCTCTCGTTCCAGTTATCCATATAACCAACATAAGCATTGTCATATATAAATCCGGTCTGCTTTTCAAGCTCAGCAAAACTTCCCTCTGCCATACACTTGTCCCAAAAAGCCGGAAGGGGATTATTGCCTTGAAGCTCCCCCATAGAAACAGTAATTATCTTTCCAACCACATTAACCTTTGGAAGCTCTATTGTTTCAAAATCAACTAATTTAGCCATTGTTATCCTCCTTATACTAATAAGTAAAGTATTCTTGCTAGGATTTTACTAAGACCTTGGGGGAGCTGCACTCCCCCAAACCCCCTAGCTTCTCCACCTTTTAAGCTTAGGCAAAGCCTCCTTCAAAATACCTCTAGCCGCTGTCTCCTCCATTCCTTGTTCCACCATGTAAGGTACACAAGTCTCAATCATACCCTCCATAGTTACATCAGAAAGGAATTTCCCGTTTTCCATACAGTATTTGCAATATTCCTCATTTTTGCTGCCGTCTGCATTTGTGGCTAAAAGCTCTTGGCTATCACCCATAGGCATTCCGCAGCTTTGACATACGTTCTTGCATTCCATTTACAATCCCTCCATTTTATGTTTTTACCCAATCTCAGCATTGTTTCAAGCAGTTAGGTAGAAGCAGCGCTAGCGAGCTTGCTATGGAGCTATTATATAATGCCTAATATGACAACTATAGGTCATATTACAAATAAATATTTAAAACTTTTTGGAGGCGGCTTTTTATTATTTCACGGACATGCAAAGGCTCTATAACCTCCGCATATGCTCCGTAGGAGAGTATATAGTTGTACACCCAGTCATCCTCTGGCATATAGCTGATTGCCAAAAAATCGCCCTCGGCTGTAGTTTCTACCTGCTCCTCGTCGTAGTCATCAAATACTCTAAAGGCTTGGGATTTATGGATTTTTAAAACAAGGCGTATGCAATAAGGCATTGTAAAAAAACTATCGTCACGCTCTACAGGCTCTCGCTCTTCAAAGGTGCTGTCGGTTACACACAAGTTTTTAATTCTGTTTAACTTAAAAATTCTTGAGTCCTGCTTAGCTAAGCAAAAAGCCTTCAAATACCATGTTCGTGATTTAAACCACAACAAAATAGGCTCGACCCTTCTGCTGGTTTTCTCCCCATAGCTGCTGTAGTAATCAAAGGAAATTACATTTTTATTTAATATTGCCTGTTTTATATGGCTAAATTGGGTTTGCTTCATATTGCTCCAGTCGGAGTAGTCTACCTCAATCCAATTGGAGTATTTCATACCAAAAATAGAGCTTAGCTTTGAAAATGCGCTTCCTGCCGTGGCGCTGTTTACGGCGTTAAGCCCTTGCAAGGCAGACAATATCTCACTCTTTTCCTGCTCGGACAATACCGCCTTGTTTAAAACATAGCCGGGCAAAAGCTTTATTCCGCCGCCCTTCCCCTTGCTCATATATACCGGTATACCTGCCTGGGATAAGTTCTCCACATCACGATAAATGGTTCTAACAGACACCTCAAACCTCTCGGCCAGCTCTCGTGCCGTTACAACGTCCTTGTTAAGCAGCATATATATTATCTCAAACAGCCTGTTTATCTGCATAACCTGCTCTACCTCTATACCATAATATATTCTTAAATCAAAATCTAACTGAATAATTCCCTAACTTCATCAACTGTCATTTTATTTATAAAGCTTGCTCCCTCTTGGATTACAGAGTCTATTAGGTGGCGCTTTTTTTGTTGCAGCTCAAGAATTTTTTCCTCAATGGAGTCCTTTGCAACTAAATTTATTACATAAACCGTTTTCTGCTGACCAAAGCGATGTGCTCTGTCGGAGGCTTGATCCATTACAGCAGGGTTCCACCATGGATCGTAATGTATTACCACGTCAGCCCCCGTTAAATTTAACCCCGTACCTCCGGCCTTTAAGGAAATCAAAAATACATCCTTACTGCCTGCGTTAAACTGATTTACCATTTCCACACGCCCTCTGGCGCTTACCGTTCCATCCAAATAATAATAGCCAATCCCCTCATTAGTCAACGCTTCCTTTAATAAGGAAAGCATTTTCGTAAACTGAGAAAAAAGCAAAACCCTTTGGCCAGACTGCTTGGCAGAAAGCACTGTTTCCAGCGCAAGATCAAGCTTGCCGCTGCCGCTGTCATAATCCTCTACAAACATAGAGGGGTGACAGCAAATCTGCCTAAGCCTTGTAAGCTGTGCAAGAATTTGAAGCTGGCTCTTGCCATACTCATTATTGGAGATAGCGTCCTCCAACTCGCCCCTTGCCTTAAGCAAGGTTGCGGCATATAGCTTCTTCTGTCTTGGATACATTTCTGCAAGCAAGGTAGTTTCAACCTTCTCCGGCAGCTCCTTAAGGACGTTGGATTTAAGCCGCCTTAAAATAAAGGGTGCTATTTGCTTCCTAAGAAGTGTAGCCTTCTCCTGGTCATCATTTTTTATAATAGGTGTAGAGTAGTGCTTGGCAAACTTTGCCTCAGTAAACAAAAACCCCGGCATAATAAAATCAAATATAGACCAAAGCTCCGTAAGTGAATTTTCGATAGGAGTACCCGTCAAGGCAAATCGAACCTGGCTGTTAAGCTCCTTTAGTGTCTTAGCGTTTTGTGTCATAGGATTCTTAATGAACTGCGCCTCATCAGCTATTACAAACCGAAAGCTTCGGCTTTTATACAGCTCAATATCTCTTTTTAGCAAATCATAGGTGGTTATATAAACCTGCGCTTCAGTATCACCCTCTATTATTTCGGCCCTTTGCTGGGGAGTGCCGGAAATAGTCTGGGTTTTAAGCACAGGGGCAAATTTCTTAATCTCGCTCTCCCAATTATAAATCAAAGACGTAGGCGACACAACAAGGCTTGGAGGGTGTCCCTCCTTAAACTCGGACAACAGCACAGAAATAACCTGCAAGGTTTTTCCAAGCCCCATATCATCAGCCAAAATCCCTCCGAAACCATAATATATCAATGTCTTAAGCCAATTAAAGCCCACCTTCTGATAATTTCTCAAAACCTCCCTATGCTCCTCCGGCACCTCAAACCTAAGCTCCTCCAGAGACTTAAAATCCTCGGCGATTTTTCGGTAGCCACTATCCAGACTAACCTCCGTATTTAAGCCTTCGTCAATATAAGCGTCCATAAGGCTGTCCAACTGCATGGCTCTAAACTTTGGCAGAAGAATTTTTTCGTCCACAACCTCCTTCCCCGTAAGTGAAAGAGCGTTTAGCAAATTATTAGCCTGCAAAACGGTATCGTCCTCAAAGCTTATAAACTTACCCGACTTAAGCCGAAAAAACTTCTTTTCCACTGTATAAGCGTTAGCCGCCTCAATAAGCTCCTTTATTGTGTAGTCCGATGTATCCAGCGTAAGCTCCAGCAGATTCCCCTTAAGCCTTACGCCGTAGGTCGCCTTTGTAGTCTTGGGCAGCCGTGATTTTTGGCTGAAATCGTCTGTAGCATATACCTGCCCAATTTTATTTAAAATCTCCACGCCGTCCTTATAAAAAGTATAAACTAGCTCGTCGCTTTCCAAGGAGAATATCTCCTTAGCCTTATCCTCCTTAAAGCCAAACTGCTTTAGAATCTCTACCGCCTTACGTTCCTCAAAAATATTTCTGCCCTTAAGCCCATGTACGGCACTGTCCTCAAGTGTAAAAAACTCTGTCTCCCCGTAGCATAGCTTTATTTTAGCAGTCACAATATTTTTTGGAGAATCAAGGTAATACTTAATCTGCAGCTTATTTTTTTCGTACTCCTCCAAAAGCATACTACCCTCTAGCAAGCCGTTCTCGGCAAACTGGGGCAATCCCAAGGCCAAAAACTGCTCCGCCCTTTCCTCGGAAAATTCTATCTCCGTGCCCTCCAAGGAATTAAGTGTGGTTTGGGTGGTGGCAATAAGCTTACCCAGCTTTTTTGAGGTTTTGTATAGTATTCCTTCTATTAAAAGGAAGTCATACTGCTCCCCTTCCAGCTTAACAATATTTAAGGCTCTGCCAGAAAGAGTTATGACGTTACCATTTTTATTCACAGCATATTTTATATCCGGAGAAGAATCCACCAGCCGAAGCTTAACCTTCTCCTCATTAAATATCCCGTTAATCTCGGTGTTTTTATATATTTCAAAAAATTCATCAAAGGCCCATTTAACCAAAACCATATTATTTCCGTTGCTTTGGTTTATACGAAAGGAAAAAAAGCTGTTAAAGAAATTACCGTAAAGCTCGGACACAGCCTCCTCTTGGCGCATGAGCAGCTTAATAAGGCTTATGCTGTTTTTGTCAAACATCTCCAGCCTGTGCTGAAAGGTAAGCTTTTTGCCATAAGTCACCGTTTCACCCTTTTTAATGTTGTCCAAGAAGCTTACGACATTTTTCACCTTATAGGTAGCACTGTTGCCTACGGTAAAGCTTAACGCCGGACGCTCCCTAATGATTTGAATAAAGGGTGTTAAGGTTATACTGCCCTCTGTTAACAGGCTTTCCCTTATTTCGCTGTTCATCTGCAAAACCGCCTGCTCCTCTAAGCTGCGTATGAAATTACCTACAATCCGCTGGTTTTTCAGCGCAAGGGCGTTTTCTGCCTTGCTATCAAGTATAGAAATAAGCACACACACCACATGCTTACAAGCCCCACGCCAAATATTATGGGCTTCACAATTACAGGAGTAGCTTTCTACCTTTCCACCTTGGGAAAAATTTATAGCAACGTTATAATCCTTATAATTGCCCATAACCTTGGAAATAACTGTAGAAACAGAAGGCGATTCCTTAAGATTAATGCTCTTTACCTTTTTTTCGTTGGAATACTTAATACCACGGTAATATACCTCCTCATTGGAGGCCATGGACTTTATTTCTTCCTTTGTGATACTAAAATTCATACTCTCACCTTTGATGTATTTTTGTTTTGAACAATTCTTTAATTATAGCACAATTATATTTCCAGAGCCAATTAAAATTTAAGTGAAAAAAAGCCATATTCTAGCAAAACTATAGTAGTTGTGGACAGTCACGACTGGATGGAAAAAGGTGTGGAGTATGAAATCAATCGTGTGCTTAACAACAAGAAGCTAGGTAACGGCTCCATTGTACTATTCCACAACGACACCAGAGACACCCCAAAATGCCTTGACACCATAATCAAAGGCTTAAAGGAAAAAGGCTTTGAAATCGTCCCCATAAGCCAGCTTATCATAAAAGACAATTACCGAATGAACGGCGAAGGCCGCCAAATTCCTAACGAAACCTAATTCCCATTATCCGGCTTTTTTGGAAAGAGGGGGAGTTGGGGGAGAAAACCTTTTTTTGCCGTTGAAAAAAAGTTTTCTCCCCCAAGGTCTTAATAAAAAAAGCTGTGGCAATACAGGATTCCTCCTGTTTGCCACAGCTTTGAGTTTTTATTATTCAGCAGCCTCTGCTTCTCCATCTTCCGAAGGAGCCGCAGCTTCATCAGCCGCCTTAATGGATAAACTAATTTTCTTTTTCTCAATATCTACATCTGTAACCTTAGCCTTAATCACTTCGCCAATAGTAAGCACGTCCTCTGCTCTTACCACATGCTTGTTAGCTATTTGGGATATATGAACCAAGCCATCGATGCCGTCCTCAAGCTCAATAAATGCGCCAAAAGGAACCATTCTAACAACCTTGCCCTCTACAACAGAGCCGATTTCATAGTTTTCAACAGCCTTAGACCATGGGTCGTTGCTGATGTCCTTAAGCGACAAGGAGATTTTGTTCTTGTCCTTGTTAAGGTCAAGAATTGTAACAGTAACCTTATCTCCAACAGAAAGTACATCGGAAACCTTTTTAACCCTACCCCAGGATAGCTCTGAAATATGGATTAATCCATCAATACCGCCAAGGTCAACAAACGCACCAAACTCAACGATTCTGCTAACAACGCCTTCAACTCTGTCGGAAACCTTAAGTGCTGAGAATACGTTGTCCTTCTTTTGTTCTTCTTCTGTTTGTGCAAGCTCTTTTCT
>CAYWBF010000175.1:0-6106 GCA_964456085.1 uncultured Eubacteriales bacterium | reverse complement strand
AATCCGAGGAGCTTAGCACCCTTCTAAAGCATGAAGGTATAAAACACAACGTCCTTAACGCAAAATACCACGAAAAGGAAGCGGAAATCGTAGCTCTTGCCGGAAAAATGGGCGCAGTTACTATAGCCACCAACATGGCTGGTCGTGGTACGGACATTAAGCTCGAGGACGGCGTAAAGGAGCTGGGCGGCCTTAAGATTATAGGCACCGAGCGCCACGAGGCTCGCCGTATTGACAATCAGCTAAGAGGACGTTCTGGCCGTCAAGGCGACCCCGGACAGTCCAGATTTTATATTTCACTAGAGGACGACCTTATGCGTCTGTTTGGCTCCGATAAGGTAGTAAAAATAGTAGACACCCTCGGCCTTGACGAGGACGAGCCTATTGAACACGCTATGCTTTCAAAAGCCATTGAAAATGCCCAGAAAAAGGTGGAGGGTAACAACTTCGCCATTCGTAAGCATCTACTTGACTACGATCAGGTTATGAATGAACAGAGAGAAATCATTTACAAGGAACGTATGCGTGTGCTTTTGGGCGAGGACTTAAAGGACAACATAATGGATATGCTGGAGGAGGTTGTATCTCGTGCAGTTGACCTGTATACGGGAGAAGCTCCTTATGCAGAGGACTGGGACTTAAAGGGATTAAACGAAAGCCTTTTGGCAATATACCATGCCCCCTGTGCGGTGCTTACTGACCAAGACAAGGAAACCTTAACAAAGGACGGGCTTAAGGAACGCCTTGTTGATAGAGCTAAGGAGCTTTACAACGAGAGGGAAGCAGAAATATCCCCTGAGCTTATGCGCCAGATAGAACGAGCCATAATGCTTAGAGTAATCGATCAAAAATGGATGGACCACATAGACGACATGGACCAGATGCGCCAAGGTATTACATTAAGAGCCTACGCCCAGCGTGACCCTCTTGTGGAATACAAATTCCTTTCCTTTGATATGTTCGATGAGCTGTCACGCAATATTCAACATGATACCGTGAGACTGCTCTTTAATATAAGTGTAGCAAAGCAGCCGGAAAAAAGAGAGCAGGTAGCCAAGGAAATCTCCACAAACCGTGACGAGAGCCTTGCAAAGCAGCCTGTGAAGCGCAAGGAAGCAAAAGTTGGCAGAAACGACCCCTGCCCATGTGGCAGCGGCAAAAAATACAAGCAATGCTGTGGGAGATGATAAAATGTTAGAGCTAGAGCAGCTGGAGCAATCCCTGCGCCCCTTCAGAAAAAAGTTAGACGAAATGGGGAGTTTACTTTGACATTGCAGGCACCCTTGAAGAAATAGAGCGTCTTGAAAACGATACAGCAGACAAGGACTTTTGGAGCGACTTGGAAAATTCCCAACGGGTACTGCAAGCCATAAAGCAATACAAGCTAAAGGTAGACAATTTTAACAGACTGAAGTCGGAGTATGAGGATTTGGCAACACTTGTGGAGCTTGGGCTAATGGAGCAGGACGACAGTATATACAGCGAAGCCAAAGAAGGCTGGCAAGATTTTTATGCTAAATTTGAGGAGCTTAGAATCGCAACACTACTTAAAGGCGAGTATGACAAATGCAACGCTATTGTCACCCTGCACTCGGGGGCGGGCGGCACAGAAGCCTGTGACTGGGTGTCCATGCTTCTTAGAATGTACACCAGATGGGCAGACAAAAAAGGCTACACAGTAAATATTATAGATATTTTAGAGGGGGAGGAGGCAGGTATTAAGTCTGTCACCGTAGAAATCACAGGTGAAAACGCCTTTGGCTATTTAAAAAGCGAAAAGGGCGTACACCGCCTTGTGCGAATCTCTCCCTTTGATTCCTCTGGGAGACGGCATACCTCCTTTGCTTCTTGTGACTGTATGCCCGAGCTCCCTGAGGACGATAAGACATCAGTTGAAATAAACCCTGAGGATTTACGAGTAGATACTTACAGAAGCAGCGGCGCTGGCGGTCAGCACGTTAATAAAACAGAGTCGGCTATTCGTATTACTCATATTCCTACAGGAATTGTGGTGCAATGCCAGAATGAGCGTTCCCAGCATAAAAACAGGGATTTCGCCATGAAGGTACTTAGGGCAAAGCTTTTTGAGCTTAAGAGGAGACAGCAGACAGAAAAGCTTTCGGATATTAGAGGCGAGGTAAAGGACATTGCTTGGGGCAGTCAGATACGGTCGTATGTGTTTCACCCTTATAGTATGGTGAAGGATCATAGGACTAATGAGGAGACGGGTAATGTTTCGGCTGTAATGGACGGTAGCTTGGATGGGTTTATTAATGCTTATTTACAGAGCGAGTCGGGTGGAGTTTAGGGATAAGTTTTTAGTAAGTAAATAGTTGCGTAGTTTTAGGTAAGAGGCAGGAACATAAAAGTGGGGGAGGGCGGCGAAGCCGCCCTCCCCCACACACCCACCTAGGCGGAACGAAGTTCCACCTGAACAAAAACCAAAAAATTCTGCCTAAAAGTCAAATCACTAACCCCCTTGAGCAACGCTTTTCAAACAGGCTTTTTTCCGTCCCTTGACTTTAAAAAAAGCTTTTGCGGAAGCCAATCCTAATTCCTAAATATCTACAAAAACATACTCTAAATCTTCCAACCACCCATTTAAAAATGGAGCATATAATATGAGGGAAATAAAAATAACTCCCGGCCAAAGCGGCCAACGACTAGACAAATTTCTGCTAAAACTCTTAAACAACTCAACCAAGGGCTTCATCTACAAATCCCTAAGAAAAAAGTCAATAAAACTAAACAGCAAAAAAGCCAACGGCAACGAGCTACTATCAGAAGGCGACATACTTCACATATACTTCTCCGAAACCTCCATATCCTCCCTTCAGAGTGAGCGCAAAGTAAACCCCTTTGCTTCAGACCTAAATATTATTTATGAGGACGAAAACCTTTTAATTTGTAACAAGCCTGCCGGAGTGCTCTCTCACCCCGAGCAAAGCACCGACAGCGACACCCTAATTGACAGAATACTAAACTACCTAAGTAACAAAACCGACCTCTCCAAAAACTCAAGCTTTACCCCGGCACTATGCAACCGCCTTGACAGAAACACCTCGGGCATAATCCTATGCGGAAAAACTCTCCATGCTGTAACAGCTTTAAACGAGGCCATAAAAAACAATCAACTGGACAAACACTACTTGACCATAGTAAAGGGCACAACTCCGGAAGCCGGTGAAATAAGGGGATACTTAATAAAGGATTCTGCCTCAAACACCTCAAAAATAGTTGACACTCCAATCCCCGGAGCCAAGGCTTCCATAACCCAGTATAAGCGCATAAAAACATCTGACGGCTACCCATATTCACTTCTTCGAGTACATCTGGTAACAGGCCGCTCTCACCAAATAAGAGCAGCCTTTAAGCATCTGGGCTATCCCCTTTTAGGCGACAGAAAATACGGCGACTTTAGCCTAAACAATCGATTGGCGGCAGAATATAACATAAAAAATCAACTTCTTCATGCTGAAAGCATACAGTTTAATTGTGACAGCGGCTTGCTATCCTACATGAATGGCAAAACTATAACTTGTCCGCCGCCTGAAATATTTGAGACTATATTTAATAAACTTGCCCAGCGAGGGCGTTAGGAGGCTTTTGTGAAAGCTATAATTTTAGTTGCAGGGTATGCAACACGGCTTTATCCTCTTACCTTAAACACACCAAAGGCTTTGCTTACTATTAAAAACAAACCCATAATTGACTATATATTGGACGAAATAAATACACTAGATGATGTGTCAGAGGTTTTTGTGGTATCCAACCACAAGTTTATAAACCACTTTAAGATTTGGGCATCAAACGTAAAATCAAGAATCCCCGTAAAGGTGCTGGACGATGGTACTGAAAACGAAGAGACACGCCGTGGAGCTATAGGCGATATTTTTTTCACCCAACACAGTGAAAAGCTGGACGACGACCTGCTCATAATAGCCGGAGATAACTTCTTCACATACAAGCTTAAGGATTGCCACGCATTCTTTAAGGCAAAGAACGGCGACTGCGTTTGCGGCAAGGAAATAAACAGTATAGAGCAGCTTAAGCAATTTGCTGTGGCATTGACAGACAATGACGACAAGCTTATAGACCTAGAAGAAAAACCCGAGGACCCAAAATCAAAAACAGCAGTTTTTGCAACATATTTTTACACAAAAGAAACAGCCAAGCTTATAAAAAAATACTTAGAGGAAGGCAACAAGCCCGACGCACCAGGATATTTTCTACAATGGCTGTACAAGAAAAAAGACGTCTACGTTTACAGATTTAATGGCGATTGCTACGACATAGGAACGAAAAAGGCTTATGATGAAGTGCTAGAAAAATTCAAGTGATACTATACTATACATTAACAGTAAAATGAGGGATCTTTTTGGGATTTATTTTGAAAAAGGAGATGCACCTGCCGGAATTTAACTGTCAAGGACAGCTTTACGAAAACGAGTTGGGTACCAAGCTTATTTTTGTTAAAAGCCCAAGGAAGGAACGAGCCTTTAATATCGCGTTTAAGACTCCTGCCAAAGACGATTTTGGCTATCCGCATATAGTTGAGCATTGCGTATTCTACGGCTCCAAGGAGTATCCTATTAAGGATACCTTTGCCCAGCTAATGAAATCCTCTGTATATTCGTACTTAAATGCTATAACATTCGATGACAGAACTTGTTATGCTTTTTCGGGGGAAAACCATGACGCTTTTGTAAAGGCACTAGGCGTATACCTAGATGCTGTATTTTATCCCAGCTTTTATACAGAAAAAGCCCCCTTTTATTTAGAAAGAGAAATTATTCTCAATGAACGAAGGGGCTTTTTTTGCGAACACAAAGAAATAATAAAGGCTGCCTTAAACAAACAGTTGTTTAAAGCAGCCTCCTATAAATTTAACGCCCAGGGCTTACCGGAATATGTGGAAAAGGCAAACTACGAGGATTTTTTGAGCTATCACAGAGAGCACTATGTCCCCGATAATTGCTACATTTACTTATTTGGGGGTGTCGAAGCCGGCCCAATAATAATGATGCTGGACAAGTTTTTTAAGCTATTCCCTTTGGCAGGGTATAAGGGCAGCTTCATAAGCATTGGCAAGGACGACGAAATAGAGCATCCTATGTATTTTATCTTTGATGAAATCAGCCGTGAGCAGTATACGGCTTGCGCCTTTACTATAGGACAAGCCTGTGATGTTTTTCTAATAGAAAGCATAAAAATACTTTTAAAGCACCTTTTCGAGAGCAAAAACGAAAAGGAAGGCTCATACTTCTTAGATGAGCTGAAAAGGCAAGGGATACACACCTGCTCTTACCATTTTGAAACAGAATTTAACCAAAACGTTTTGTATATATTTTCTGCCGGATGCAAAAAAACTCCAGCACAGCTGGAGTCTGGCCTCCGCTCAGCTTTTCGGCTGGTGTTGGAAAAAAGCCTTAAGAGCGAAATTTTGTACTACTTAAACGAGGAAGAGTTTAAAACCCTATGCCCCGTTGAAGGAAACCGACCCTTTGGGCTTAGTATAAGCTTTAAGACCCTCCAAAGGTTAGTCTATTGCAGCGAGCCCTTTTCCATCTCTCATCAAGACGTAGTTAAGCTTTTAAAGTCCGAAAAGGAAAGCTTTTTTAAATATATAGTGGATAAATATTTGGTAAATAACCAAGCAGCTGTATTTGCAGAGTTTTCCCTGCCTATGATTTCTGAGCGAGAGGCTATAAGCAACTTCCTTAGCAAAGAGGACAACCCACAGGTATTGCAGAAATTTAGGCTTAACCTAGATGATATTGGCTTTAAGCCGCCACAAAGCTCCTTTAGATTAAAGCATATGGACAGCCTGACCCTCATTCATCATAAAACCAATGAGCATCTGGGGAAAATCATATGCCTAAGTTTTATCTTCCATGTGGACAACAACATAAGCTCCCATGAGACTTTTGCCTATCTAGGGCTATTAATTCAAATAATAGATACCATAAAAACAAAAAAAAGCTACTCCGGCACCTTTAATACTACCTTTAGAGCCTATGGCAAAAATAAAAACAAGGTACTTATAAGTACCAAGCTTTACGAAAATGATTTGCCAAAGGTTTTTTCGGAGATTAAAGAGCTTTGT
>CAYWBF010000174.1:0-6118 GCA_964456085.1 uncultured Eubacteriales bacterium | reverse complement strand
GCTCCTCACTTGGAGTATCGCTTTTAATTTTATCCTTTATTGATTGGATGAAGTTAGAGTTTTTACCTGCCTCCTCAATTTTTTTCAATAAAGCGGCATAAGCATCCTTTTCCCAATCCTTATTAGCCTTTGAGGTGCCTAGAGCTTCAATAATAACCTCGGCTTGCTTACCTATTACCGGATTACCTTCAACAACATCATTAGGTGTTGTCCAGTTAACAATAAGCTTAACGTAATAATCCTTTATATCCTTTTGCTTCATAAGCTCTGCGAAAATCGGCTGGTTACTAACGTCAAAGGCTCTAGGTGAAATTATTACCTCCATATTACCATTAGTAATTCTAAATGCCTTGTTTTTATCATTCGCTTCTATTAAGGCTTGAGCTGGGATATAGTAGATGGTGCTGCTTGGTGAAAGCTTGCTCGCATTAAGGTTCAACATTCCATCAGAAGAAGTAGCCAATAGGGCAGAGAACATATTTTGACGGTATACTACTTCAAATGAACTTTCATTATCCTGTAGTGTAAAATAGTAGTCCTTTAAAAGCTCTTGAAGCTGCTTGATGAGATAATCAGTCCATTGGTTTGTCTCTGTGTCCTGCTCATACTCACCAGGGTCTATATCCGTTCTTCCTACAGCAGTGTTTGAGTAAATTGAACCTTCCCCTGTTTTTTTGTCTATCATACGAACTCTAACGCTATAACCTTTACCCTGTTTCAAGCCTGTTATTTTAAAGGTAAAATTATAGAAGCCTTTTTCAGTTGAAGCCTTGGCTTGTGATTTTAAGGTGGCAGCGTCCATTACAATGTCCTTGCTCCAATCCTCCCCTTCGGGTTTTATGGAGTATGCAAGGTCATAGTCTACACCTACTTTGCTAAGATCAGCTATAGGTGCATCGAAATTAATAACTATTTCCTTTTTAACGTCAAAGTCAGTTCTGTTTCGGTCGATAATAAGCCTTGTTGGGGATTGAATAGGTGTTGTTGTAGCACTTATAGCACTCCACGTGGAGGCTCTTTCCCCATCAAAGTAAGGATCCCCTTTAATATCGCCGTTTGCATCGTATACAGTTCTTTTTAATTTTCTAACGGTTCTGATGTAGTAAAAGTATACGCTGTTTGGCACTAAGGTTTTATCTGTGAAGGTGATTCTTTGGTTTTGAGTGTTATATTCGTACTTGGAGGTATCTGCTGGGGAGTCAAATTTTCCAGAGGAAGCATTGTAGGCTAAAACAGTCAATACGCTGGTTGCATAACCTGATGCCTCAACAGAAGATGGTACAGATTTAACAAATGCATCCTTGAATATCAAGTCCCTTGCGTCCAAGAAGTCGCTGTTCATTTGGGAGTCCTTGTAACGAATTATTTCGTACTCGATAATTTCTTCGGTTTTTACGGTTATCTTATTCGCACCTATTCCAAAGGAAGCATCGGGGTAAACATTCGGCGTCACCTTATCCCAACTAATTGTTGCATAGTCTAAACCCTTGTCATCAATTTTTAGGTTTTGAGGACTAGATGGATATTTTTCTTTTTCGTTAGGGATTTCCGGAGTGCCTTTTGTTGTTACTACAAGCAAAGGTGATAAATCAGAATATTTATAAACAATTTGTGGAGTAGTGGGTGGTGTAAACTCATGCTTTACATAATTTTCAACATATAAAAAGTATTTTTGGTTTTTATCAAGCCCATCAAAAACCAGTTTAGTTATATTTTGGTCAAGGCCTCCCTTTAATCCGTTAAGCCTTGTATCATCAAGCAAAATATCCTGAAGCTTAACAACCTTGCCGTCTCTTAGTGCTTCCCTTGGATTTGCGTAGGTTTTATCACTCAAGGTCATGGCTTTATTACCATCAATTTCTGAAAAGTAAAAACGTGCTGAGGCTGGTAAAGCGTTTCCAACAAAATCTGCAATTTGTGGGGTTTGAAATCTAGCAAGAGGGTCGGTTGCCTTGGCTGCGTCAGCCATCAGCTTTTCATTTTGAGAAATATAAATATTTGTATAAACAGATGCTTTTGCGTCGGGGAAAGCAGCATCAAAATAATTTTTAAATGCTGTACCAGGAAGCTTCCAGGAAGCTTCAAACGAAACCTCTTCCTTTGTATCACCAAGAGCTAATGAAGTGGTTGTGGTATTATCCACCTTTAGATTATTGGCAGATGGAACATTTAGGCTTTCCAAAGTAGTTTCATTAAGAGTCATGCTTTGAGGAGCAGAGTGTGAAGCAGGAACCGTAACTCCTTTTGCTGTAAGTGGAGTTAGAGTTAGAAAATAGATGTTAGGATATGCTATTAAATCACCGGTTGTTGCAATATCCTGGTGAACGGCTTTTATGTTTGAAAGTGTTATGGCAGCACCATATACGGTGGGGTTTGTTCCTGAACCTAAATCTACAACTGCGGAAGGCTCTATATCAGAAGTGATATTAGCACCGTAGGTAACCTTTGCAGCTACTCTTGGAGCTGTATCTGTGTTGTAAATATCAAGAGTGATTTTTGCAAGAGGAACTCTGTCCTTATCAAGAGCAGTAGGGGTGGGGGCAGTGTACAAACCGTATTCAATTCTATATGGATTAGCAGAGGTTGCATTTTCAATCAGCTTATCAAGAGCAGTTTTTGCAATAATATCCCAGGACAGACTCATACTTAATGTACCATGCTTGCCCTCCGGGTCACTTTTATCAAGCGCAAGGTAATACTGAATTAACTTAAAATTATTGGGAGTGCCTATGGTTAGCTTAGTTAAGTCAATAGTGTACGTTCCGATTTGAGAATATTTGTAATCAGCAACAACCGTTCCGGCGGCACCAAAGGGTTTTTTGCTGAATATAACCTGGTAGTTGAATGGGGCACTGCTTGTTAATGGTATTGGAATGTTTATATCTTCCAGACCACTTGATTTAATAGTAGATATTTCGCTGTTATTCCTTGTAAGCCTATATTCTCCGGCAATATTTTTATAGGGAGTTATTATTGCATTAAAGGTATCGCTTGAAGGTTGAATAAAGTATTTAATGAAGGTATAAGCTTCTCCGTAGCGTATGGCGGTGGATGAATCAGGGGGATTAGACGTTTGTGGGGTTTTAATAGAATTCAGTACACTTGAGGTGTCGGTAAGAGATATATCAAGATTAAACAACTGGCTTGCCGCAACACTTTTCATAAATAAGGTCATTCTATTATTCGGCGCTACACTTATTTCAAATGTTGCTGTAGGTGGAGTAGCATTTGAAGAATATACCTTTATGTTGTTAGATGTAGCTCTGAAAATATCCCCAACATCTACAGAAAAATTATTTTCGGATTCAACGCTAGTAAAAGCGAAACTAGCTTTTATCTGATTAGCAAGAACAGTTGAATTTGTGGGTTCATATGAAAATGTACTCTCATTAAATACCCTTGGAGTGTCAAAACGTACAAGTAAGCCATGTTTGTTATCATTAATGTCTCCGGGTGGAGTAGAAAGGTCTATGGGGGTTGTGACAAATCTTGCTGCTAAATCGCTGTTATCTCCGCTTAAATCGTTAGGGTTCGCATAATAATTAGTTATTGCTCCTGTGCCATTAACAATAGGTGCAAGTGGGATCTTAGAAACTCCACCTAGACCCTTTAACACCCTTACCAGCTCGTATTCCTTATTTTGATTGCCAAAAGCAGTTATATTATCAGAAATTGGAGCAGTTGGAAAAAAAGCAGTTGCTGGCGCAGCAGAATCATAAAACAAATTAAAGTCATATATATTACTATCTAAACCAACGCCTTCAGTTGAAAAATATGCTGTATCTCCAACAAATTTAAGGTGAACAACCTTATTATCATATTTAAACGAGATACCTGTGTTTAAAGTGGTTGCTGTGCCTAGAACAGTTGGAAGATCAATGGTTATATTAGGAGAGTTACTAGTATTAAATGTAAAACCTGTGTACTGTGCCGAATGAACTGTATTTCCAGTAAAAGCTGTTGCATCATAATAACCGGGAATATCCATCAAAGAATAAATAGAATACGTTCTGTTGAGTAACTCTGCAGTTCTATCATATAGCTTATAGAATATATTCAAGTCTGTAGCTTTTCTTTCAAGGGTAAGAATAGCTTTTTGCTTTGAAGAATTATAAAAAGCAAGATAATAGGTTCCTTGCCTCGAAAAATCCCAATTAAATGAAATTTTATTATCATCAGCAGTAATTGGTACGTCTCGAGGGATATAGTCTGTAGTTCCGGGGGCAAAGCCCCTTGTAAAACTATATTTCAACTTTAGGTTACCTGATATTACAGCTGCCCTAGCTTCGGTTATAAATCCCCCAGGAATCATAAACGTAAGAGCCAAAACTATAGCCATGGCTCTTGATAATATGTTTTTCATAATATACCCCTTTCAATTCTACTTCTTACCCCGAAGCTCCTGCCGATTATCATGCAAAAGCTCCAGTGTTTCGCGTACATATCGTTCAAAATCTCTATGCTGCTGTTCTATGAGCTGGGCTGTTTTTTTAACTGCATCTTCTGTTTGGGCTAGCAGTTTGTCTGCATATTCTGTGGCTTCGTAGCGAAGCTGGGCGGATTTTTCCTTTGTTTCCTCTATAAGTTCCCTTGCCTGCTCTACTGCCATTTGATAGATTTGATGGCTGGAGGTCATTTCTGCAGCTTTGTTGTCTGCTTCTAAAAGCAAATGGTTAGCCTTTGCCCTTGCATCATTTATAATACGGTCGTGGTCTTCTATTATTTTTTGAGCGTGTCTGATTTCGGAGGGTAGGTTTAGCCTAATATCCCTTATTATGTCAAAAATCAATTCCTTATCCACGGCAGCTTTTTTTGTAATGGGATTAGGCTTACTCTGGTCAAGAATATCCTCTATATCATCTAAATAATCAAGTAAAGTCTCCACTATTCTACCTCCTGCCTTATACATCCGTATATAAGGTTTTCTTAATTATTTCTTAGCATCCGTTCTAATTCTTCTTCTATAAGCGGCGGTACAAACTCCTTAAGCTCCCCATGAAAAATAGCAATCTCCCGTGCAGCTGAGGAGGAAACATGAATATATTTAGAGCCTGCCGGAAAAAAAACAGTGTCAATATTGCCGCTTAGTACCTTATTTGCGTTGGACATTATACATTCATACTCAAAGTCAGAATTGGTTCTAACCCCTCGTACCAAAATACCTACCCCATGCGTCTTTGCAAAATCGGCGGTTAAGCCGGAAAACTGGTCAATCTCTACATTATTAAAAGCCTCTGTAAGCTTTTTAAGATGAGCAAGTCTCTCATCTACGGTAAATAATGCCTTCTTATTTTTATTGTTTAAAACAGCCACAATCAGCTTGTCAAAGGCTCGTGCTGCTCTCTCAATAATATCCATATGACCGTAGGTAACAGGGTCAAAGCTTCCGGGATAAAGAGCAATCATACCTACATACCTCCATCAATCCTGGGTCAATTCATAAAATAAAACTTCTGCCGCCCCGTACTTTTTTTGCTTAACAAGGCATAAGCCGTCAACCTCCGGTGGAGCGTTGCCATCATTTCCCACTTCGCATACTATGATGCCTTGATGTTTTAACAATCCTTTTTGCACAATGTCCTTTAGCACCTCATACACCAAAAGCTCCCTGTAAGGCGGGTCTAGGAATATTATGTTAAAGCTTCGCTGTTCCTTTCCCAGCCTGTTAAGAGCGCTTTTTACAGATGCGGTTATAACCCGTGCATTTTCTGTAAGCTTAGTATGCTCTAAATTTTTGTTAATTATCTCTATAGATTCAACAGATTGTTCTACAAACACACAACTTCCGGCATTACGGGATAAAGCTTCTATGCCTATAGCTCCCGTACCTGCAAAAAGGTCAAGAAAATCAGCCTCGTATAACAACGGGGCAAGAATATTAAAAATAGCCTCTTTAGTTTTATCGGCAGTTGGGCGAGTTTTATCACCCTTTGGAGAAAAAAGTTTTAGCCCCCCTGCCTTTCCGCTTATTACACGCATAATTTTAACCTCTAGCTGTATTGAATAATATTAGATTCGTTCAAAGTTTTTTACTTTGATTATATACAATAATGTTTTATAAGTAAACAAAAAAATACGCAAGGACGCTAGGGGGGTTGGGGGAGTGCAGCTCCCCCAA
>CAYWBF010000173.1:0-6124 GCA_964456085.1 uncultured Eubacteriales bacterium | reverse complement strand
GGCTTTTTCCTGTTACAAAAAAGTTCCTCTTGACAATAACCCAAATGGCCTATTCTTAGGCACTCCGGGCAGCGGTAAATCGTTCTCGGCAAAGAGAGAAATCGTCAACGTGTTTCTGCTCACGAACGATGACATCATCATATCAGATCACAAACAAGTCTAACGAATTTACGAGCGGTAAGTGCGATGGCACTTTTGTGTTGATGCTTATTGACTTCATTAAGCCCGATTAAAACTTTCGCAAATTCTGCTTGCTTTACAGTTGATGACAATGACGGCTCTACGGGCTTCGTTGATATATATTCCGATTTATGCACGGTTTATGAAATTTGCACTTCTTTCACAGATTATTTTCGCAGTTTACAAAACAAAGTTATCCACGGTTATATCTAGAAAAGCAAGCATTGTTGCCGCTTCAAACAATAACCGTAGATAATCTTTTGCGGTGATAACGAAAACGTGGAAAACCGACAAATAAGCGTAAACGCATTACTGACCTCTGAGGATTATATTACATTAATAGCTAAAAATAGGCTTGATTTTTATTAGATGAATAATTATAATATATTAGATGGTTGTCAAATTCAAAAAATTAATTACAGGAGTGGAAGGGCTAATGTCAATGCAAGTAAAAAATGAGCTTGATTTTTTGTTTGAAACGCTTGGATTATTATATTATAATTACCATTTTGATGAAATTAAGTCGGATTTAATCAACGAGTTTGCTGAATTTGGGATAAACGGAGAAGTGTTCTACCAGCAGCACTTAAAAATTCTTGACAAATATATTCTCACATTTAAGAAACATCGCAAAGCCAGTGCTGACGATAATTTCTATTTTGGGGATTATGATACTAAATTTTTTCTATTCTATTGTGACATATTAATTAGAAACAGAAATTATTTAACTATTGAAGGAGCTATAAGTGGTGTTTCTATCAAAGAAGAAATATTAAAAAGTTTACAGATAGTATACGACTATGATATATCGCACATTGATATCGATAATCTGGAAAGCATTATTCAATTCTTAGCACAAAGCAATTTAAAAGAAAATATCAAGTGGAAAATCATGCAATTTTTTTATCAGCCTAAAGAACGCTTTCAAACATTAGCAAGCCTTATTAACGCAAATATTGAAGCATTTAAAAAGGCTCTTAATATAATCAACAAGCCATTATCTATATTACTGGATGATTATTGCAGCTCATTGAATAGTAAAGGTTCCTTTAGTTTACTGAAAAGTGTTGAGAGCATATCAGATAGTTTTGATGTTTGCCCTACTCTAATTTTTCCAGTAGCGCAATTATCTCTTGGAGAATATTGCTATTACGGATTATTAAGTCCGATTGCTTTTGAAAAAACAAATTCACACGCTAATTCTATAGAGTCTCTTTTACTCAAGCTAAAAGCACTTAGCGACAACAGTAAATTGCAAATTTTACTTTCTTTAAAGGACAGTCCAAAATATAATTTAGAAATTGCCGAACACTTAGGATTAACAGCGGCTACTATGTCACACCATATGAATGTGCTGCTCACTTGTGATTTGGTGGGAGTAACTAAAAAGCATGGCAGAGTGTATTACCACATAGAAGATGAAAATATTAAGAAATTTATTAATGATTTTCAGCAGTTGTTATTTTAATAGATACCTAAATGTAATTAGCTATAGAGAGTCGCACCGAAATGGTGAGGCTCTTTTTTTACGGCTAAAAATTAATAAGATGATAATCAAATTTATAATTGACATATATCTAATTGCATGTTACTATATATTTATTGCAATTAGATTATAATCTAATATAAAACAGTGTTCGCAAACAAGAAATGGAGGTAAGAAATAAGATGAACAATGATATGGTAGTGGATGTGAGCAATCTTTCTAAGGCATTTACAGGGAAAAAAGTCTTAAAGGATTGTTCTATGAGCGTTAGACAGGGTACAATTTATGGTTTTTTAGGCGCAAACGGAGCAGGAAAAACAACGGTATTTAAAATATTATCAGGATTGCTAACGCCCACATCAGGAAAAGTGGAGATTTTAGGAATGGACAGTGTTTCACATAGGAACCAAATACTTAAAAATATTGGCATTATAATTGATATTCCCATATTCTATGAACAATTGTCAGCGGCGGAAAATCTAAGAATCCACTTAGGATATATGGATATGCAAAACAACGATATTTTATCGACATTAAAAATAGTTGGGCTAGCAGATACAGGTAAGCAGGCCGTTTCAAAATTTTCTCTTGGAATGCGTCAGCGTTTGGCAATTGCAAGGGCCATTATACATAAGCCAAAACTACTGATTCTTGATGAGCCAATCAATGGCCTTGACCCTATGGGTATACGGGAAATGAGAGAGCTGTTCTTAAATCTCGTGCAAAATCAAGGTATGACCATTCTTGTCTCCAGCCACATTCTTTCAGAGATAGAATATATTGCAGATAAAATCGGAGTTCTTGTAGATGGGACGGTCGTACTGGAAGTCGCATTATCTGAAATTAAAAACGAATGTCCAACTGGTCTTGAAGAGTATTTTATGAATATTATGAGAGGTGTCAAACATGCTTAAGTTAGTAAGATTGGAGTTAAAACGAAATACCATGAAATTATATGCACTATCACTTTTAGTGATTTTCGCTGTGTTATTGGCACTAACTTATTTGTTTGCCTATGTTCCTCACAAACAGGCAGGTAATCCACTAGAAGCTATGTTGATGGATGCTATTTCATTTATGTTTTCTACTTACAACAACATTTCATCACTGACTTGTCTTGTAGGCTTAAGTATGTTCACGATTCTTTCGGCCGTTATGTATGCACGCTTTATCATTGAAGATTACAAGGGAAAACGCACATACCTTTTGTTTTCTTATCCCATAAACCGAAGTAAGGTGGTTTTTGCGAAAATTATTATTGTATTTATGTTTACAGTTATATCTATGATGGTTTGCAATGCAGCCGTATTTTCAGTTTTCTTTTTTACAGAATCAATATTACCTTTGGTAACGGGAGAAGTGCTTTCAGCACAGACCATAGCAGAAACAATAAAATCTACTGTCATTTTTGCTTTGCTGGCGGGAACATTAGGCATTGTTTCCATGAAAATTGGTTTTATTAAGAAATCAATTCCGGCCACTATTATTACAGGCGTTATACTTTCAAGTCTTATAACCAATGTCTTGGGTGTTTCAATCCTTACTGGCGAAGCTTTAGGAAACAGTATAATTGCTATTGTCTTAACGATTGTGGCTTTATGTACCGGTGTGTTTTTTATTATTGACCTCATGCAAAGCGTGAGCAAAATGGAGGCAGAATAAATGGATTTATCCGAGAGGAAACTTTGGAATAAGGATTTTTCTATGGTGGTAATTGGGCAAATTATATCTTTATTTGGAAATACAATTCTTCGATTTGCCCTTTCTTTGTATATTTTAGATGTGACAGGTTCTGCAACCGTATTTGGAAGTATTACGGCATTCTCGTTAATTCCAACAATTATCTTGTCACCTTTTGGTGGTATGATATCAGACCGTGTAAATCGGCGCAATATCATGGTTGCCCTTGATCTTATTACAGCTTTTGTTGTTTTCCTTTTTGGTTTCATATTGTCGGAGCATAATATTGTCCCATTAATTGCAGTTATGCTGATGTTATTGTCAATTATTCAGTCTGTCTACACACCATCCGTGCAGGCCAGCATACCTGTATTACAATCAAGAGAAAAACTTGTAAGCGCCAACGCTATTGTAAATCAGGTAACGATGCTTGCAAATATAATTGGGCCTGTAATTGGCGGATTATTATATGGATTTTCGGGAGCAAAACCAATTATTTTTATTAGCGGTATTTGCTTTTTCATTTCAGCCATCTTGGAAATCTTTATAACAATTCCATTTGAAAAGCAAGCCCAAAAATCCAGTATGATGATAATGATAAAAGAAGATTTCAAAGAAAGCATGAAATTTATGACAAAAGAGCAGCCCAATATTTTAAAAACAATGCTATACATTGCCGCATTTAATTTCTTTATAACATCGGTATTATTAGTTGGGTTGCCGTATATGATTAGAATTTCATTGTTATTAAGCAGTGAGCTTTATGGTATTACGGCTAGTTGCATGGCAGTGGCTGGCCTTTTGGGAGGAGTCATTGCTGGGATAGTAGCAAATAAAGTTAAAAGTAAAAAGTTGTATATTCTCCTTATTTTAATAGGCTTGTCGATTGTACCGATTGGTCTGGGATTTCTAGTTAATTTAGAATCAATGATGTTACATGCTGTCATAACCATATGTGCCATGCTGGTGCAATTAACCGCAAGCATGTTTTCTATATTTACATTATCTGAGATTCAGAAAAAAACACCGAATCATTTGCTTGGAAAAGTGATGTCATATATTATAACTCTTTCTATTTGTGCTCAGCCTATCGGTCAAGCGATATATGGAATTTTGTTTGATGTATATTCCAGTCAAATATATTTGATATTACTTTCCACTGCCTTAGCTGTTGCACTTATCGGTAGAACGGCTAAAAAAACATTTCAGTTAGATTGCTAATATGAGGTGCGCAACATAGGGTGAAGTACGGCGGCTTATCAACAAAGAATTTCCAAATATGTGTAATGGGATAGTAAATTTAGTAACGATTGGTTTTTAGATAAATGGAGGTAGCAGAATGTTAACAGCAATTTTTACGTTCGTAACCGCATTGGTAAGCGCCATTCTTTGGTTCGTAGCAAAAGTATTGGGATTTGTTTTCTCTCTCCCAGCTTGGCTAATTGTATTATCGAATATAACAGGTCTAATAGGTATTGTGGTGATTGCTTATGTGATTGTGCCTATGAAAAAATCTAATAATAAGAAGAAAGGTTAGGTGCAGTATGAAGAATAATAGATTTTCTCAAAAGACTATTATTGGATTTGCTCTATCCATATTTTGTGTTACGTTACTTTTTGGAGCAGGCTATAAAATAAGCCAATTGGTTATATCAGAGTCAAATATAAGTGAAAAAGTCGTTGAGAAATCAAGCGATGAAAACGAACATAATGAGGCCGCAACTCCACTTGAAAATGTATCATTTAACGGAAACATCAAATTAAGCAGTTTACCGTTAGGCATAAACCTTAATTTAGATAATCTACGACTTAATGCAGGTATTGATTTGACTGATGTAGCCGTTGCCATTGATTTTAACTCCGAAAATTCAACTTTTTTTTCGGATATAAACTTAGATTTTTACTCTAATAACTTTGACATTGATTTAAAACTTGGATTGATACTTGACGCTTTATCGTTGCTAAAGGAGGAAGATATGAATACCGAAGTAATCAGTAATGCTGATGTAAATAATATAAGGGTGGAATCAACCGGCTCTGCAATTTTCATTGAACCAACGGCAGACGAGGATATTAAACTGATGTATTCACCTCAATCAGACTTTCATGTTCGTTCTGAGGTTTCTGATGGGGTTCTGAGTATACAGGCTAAGGCAGGTATAATTAAAAATTATACTCAGTCTGATTGTGTGCTAAAAATATATATTCCACAAAACTTAATTGGACAGCTTAATCTTGTTAGCAGTGCGGCATTTGTCCATGTTGCCGGAAAAGATAATTTGTTTCAATCCTGTAACATTGATGTTAGTGTAGGTGCACTTTACCTTGAAAATATCTATGCTGATACTACTGTTAAAACAATTACAGGTGCTATTAAATTGAAAAATGATACTATTAAATCTAATATACGTTTGGAAACACAGGTCGGGGTTGTTGACATAGCTTTAAGAAAATTGCCGGATAATGTATCTATTAATACGAGCGGCACAGTCAAAAGGAATACATTTTTACGAACAAGGAATGCGGTATCGTCAAACGAACAATATGTTGTTGAAGCAAAAAGTCGCTTGGGAGTAATTAATATACACTGACAATTAAATAGAGGATACTACCTGTTGAGATTTTATCCATAAATGGCCTATGAATTAATCCTTAACCAGCAAAGATATTGACGTTCCGGTTTCGGCAAATGAAAAACACTCATCAAATAAATTTCAAATTTGTTTGATGAGTGTTTTTTATTGGTAGCAATTCTGTTATGCCAAGAATATCTTTGTC
>CAYWBF010000172.1:0-6124 GCA_964456085.1 uncultured Eubacteriales bacterium | reverse complement strand
AAAGGTTTTCTCCCCCAACTCCCCCTCTTTCCAAAAAAGCCGGATAAAAAACCGCAGCGGAGACAATGGGTATGGTTCTGCTGCGGTTTTTTTGTGGTTATTATTTATTTAGCCATTGATTTACGTATTTTTCTGCTGACCTAGACATTTCTAGGCTGAACTCGGACATGAATTTGCGGTTGCAAAATTCCTGTACTGACTGTTCAAATGGCTTAGCAGGGGTCTGGGAGCGGCTTGCACGTTCTTGGTACATTTCTATGTGCTCGTTTTTGTCCAATGTTTTATAGGTGTTTTCAAAAACTATGTATTTGCTGTCAAAGCGTGGAGGCTTTACTCTTGCTGTCTGGCTTTCTGTAGGGTAGCCGAAAACCACCATAGCGGCTGGGTAAACGTAGTCGGGTAGGTTAAATAACTCAACGTGAGCTTCATACTTCTCTAAAACATCGCCTATGTAGCAGGAGCCGATACCAAGGGATTCTGCGGCAACAACGGCACTGTGGGCGGCTATTATGGCATCTGCGGTGGATAGGAGCAGTTCACCGGCTAGAGGCTTCCTTATTTCGCAGCCTGCGTAGCGGAAGGTGTCGTGCCAACGCTTGTAGTCTGCAAGGAACACCAAAACCATGTCAGCCTTGGCTATAAATGGTTGGTTGTCGCAAGTTTGGGCTAGGCGCTCCTTTATACTTTTGTCGGTAATATCCAGAACAGTGTAAAGCATTTGATTTCCGGCGGTAGGCGCTTGCATAGCCGACTTAAGTATGGCCTCCTTAGCCTCTTTAGGTATTTGCTTTTCTAGGAAGGCTCTTGTGGATTTTCTTTGGTAAAGCAGGTTCAACGTTTCGTTCATGACTTTCCTCCTTCGTATAACGATTTACTGTGCGTCTCTATAATAATTAATTAAGCAACCGGATAAAATTATCTGCTTTTCATCAGCAGTCAGCGGAGCAAGCTCCAAGGTGATTTTTTCTGCCTTATCTCCTAGGACGTAGGCATCAAAGGTGGCGGTTCCATTTAGTATGGCTTCCTTTATATTTGGTACAAAAATATAGCTGTCTACGGCAAATGTAGGCTTGCCTTTTAGCTGTAGGGGTAGCATACCCCAGTTAATGAGGTTGCTTCTGTAGCGTTTTGTTGCGTACTCCTCTGCAATGTTTGCCAGACCACCTAGAACCCTTTGGCAGGAGGCGGCTTGCTCTCTTGCTGAGCCGTCACCGGGTTTTACGGCGTAAACTACACTGCCTATTTCTGTTTCGGCAGGGTTGATTCCCTCAAAGCCTTTGATTGACTTAATTATGTCAAATACTTTGTTAAGTTCAGGGTTGCTTTGGATAGTGCCATTTATTCTTGAAGCTTCAATGGTTTGGGTTTCCTTTGCTCTGCCTACATATTGGGGCACCTTTCTGGATAGGGTAAACTCCGCAAGCTTATATGGATTAGACCGGTAGCTGGAGGTTTCTCCTGAGGGGATTAGCTCGTCAGTGGTTGTAACAGCGTCGGTTATTAGGGCGGCTATCTTTAATAGAATATTTGAGGTAAGAGAGGGGAGTGCTGGCCAATCGGCAATATTTGGGCCAAATTTTAGAGGTACGTCTTTTTGAGGTGTGTCTATTCCGTTAAATACTCTGTTTGTGTAGACCTGTCCGTTGAAATAATACTTAGGCTGGCGGTAGGTAAGGTCAAGGCTGGATGCTGAAGTTAAGATTCCGTTATTGATGGCTGTAGCTGCTATGGAGCGGCTGTCCATTAGAGCAACGGAAGCGATTTGGCCGTTAGAAGGCTTACTACCTTCTCTATTAGGGAAGTTTCTTGTGGCATGTCGTATGGAGAGTGTGTTGTGTGCAGGAGTATCTCCGGCACCGAAGCAAGGGCCGCAGAAGGCTGTCCTTACTGTTGCACCGGCGGTAAGCATATCTGCTACGCAGCCGTTTTCAATAAGGCTTAGGTTAATAGGCTGGCTTCCTGGGTAAATGCTTAAGGAGAATTCCCCGTTGCCAACGGTTTTTCCTCTTAATATGTCGGCTACTGCTGTTAAGTTGTCAAAGGTTCCTCCGGCGCATCCTCCAATAAAGCCTTGCTCAACCTTAAGGCTACCGTTAACAATTTTATCTGTAAGCTTAACCTCCAAGCCGGGGGTATCAAGCTGCTCTGTGGCGGATTTTTCTACCTGTCTCAAGATGTCTCCCAGGTTTGCGTTTAAATCGTCAATAGCATAGACGTTTGAAGGGTGGAAGGGTAGAGCTATCATAGGCTTGATTTTGTCAAGGTCAACTACAATCATTCCGTCATACCATGCAGTAGCTTTTGGTGCAAGAGGTTGATAGTCCTCTTTTCTGCCGTGAAGTGCAAGGTATTCTTCTACAATTGGGTCAGTTTCCCAGATGGAGGTTAGACAGGTGGTTTCGGTGGTCATTACGTCAATGCCGATGCGATATTCGGCGTTTAGGTTTTTGACTCCTTCACCTATAAATTCCATTACCTTGTTTTTAACAATGCCTTTTTCAAATACAGCGCCAATTATTGCCAAAGCAACGTCTTGTGGGCCAACTCCCTTTTGCGGCGTTCCTGTAAGGTAGACACCTACCACCTGTGGGTACTTGATGTCGTAAGTTTTGCCTAATAGCTGTTTAACAAGCTCGGGGCCGCCTTCGCCTACTGCCATTGTTCCTAATGCGCCGTAGCGAGTATGGCTGTCGGAGCCTAAAATCATTTTTCCACAGCCAGCCATCATTTCTCGCATGTACTGATGAATTACGGCTTGATGAGCAGGTACGTATACACCGCCGTATTTTTTTGCAGCAGATAGTCCGAATAGATGGTCATCTTCGTTTATTGTACCACCAACGGCGCATAGGCTGTTGTGGCAGTTTGTGAGAACGTAGGGTAGGGGAAACTCTGTAAGGCCGCTGGCTCTGGCGGTTTGGATAATTCCTACATATGTAATGTCATGAGAAGCAAGGGCATCAAATTTTATACGAAGGCTGTCCATATCCTTCGAGGTATTATGCGCTTTAAGAATGTCATAGGACATGGTTCCCTTTTTTGCTTCATCTTTAGTTGTTTGAAGCCCCGAGGGTAAGTCTTGGCAGATTTCCTTGCCGTTTAAGAGATAAACGCCATTATCAAAAACTTTAATCAACTTTTATTCTCCTTTGCTTTTGAAATTATATTTGGGTTAGATCATGTCAGATATGCTTCAGTATAGCAATATTGCCGATGAAATACAATTGCTTATATTTTGGTAAGGTTCTTGGCTTATTACCGGCAGAAGCTTTCATATGTATTAAATTAGCCACAAAGAACAATCAGCTGTACAACGAGTACAGGCTTTTGTTCCTTGTGGCTTTTTATCTTAGAAATATTCTTAGTTTGATACTATTATTTATTTTTTAAATTAAACCAAGCCTTAATCCCCGGATAAATAGCTGCTTCCTCAAGCTCCTCTTCGATTCTAAGAAGCTGGTTGTATTTTGCAACTCTGTCAGAGCGAGCAGGAGCACCTGTTTTGATTTGTCCGGCGTTTGCCGCAACTACAATGTCAGCTATGGTAGAATCCTCTGTTTCGCCGGAGCGGTGAGAAACTACTGCTGTCATGTTGTGCTTGTTAGCAAGGGCGATAGCTTCAAAGGTTTCGGTAAGTGTGCCAATTTGGTTAACCTTAATTAGAATGGAGTTAGCAGCGCCTAAATCGATACCCTTTTGAAGCCTTTGGGTGTTTGTAACAAATAAGTCGTCACCTACAAGCTGAACCTTGCGACCTAATCTTTCGGTAAGAAGCTTCCAGCCGTTCCAGTCGTCCTCTGCCAAGCAGTCCTCTAGGGAGATGATAGGGTACTTGTTAACAAGACCTTCAAAGAAATCAACCATTTCCTCGGAGGTTCTCACAACCTCTGTGCCCTTCATTTGGCTTTCGCCAGGGAAGTGGTATTTGCCGTCTTTTTCGTCGTAAAGCTCTGTGCAAGCACCGTCCATTGCAATATAAATATCCTTGCCCGGAGTATAGCCAGCCTTTTCAACGGCCTCAAGAATAATGTCAATAACGTCCTCGGCTGTAGCAAGGTCAGGAGCAAAGCCGCCCTCGTCACCAACAGCAGTGGAAAGCCCTTTGGCTTTCAAAACCTTTTTAAGGTTGTGGTAAACCTCGGAGCACATACGCAAGCCTTCCTTGAAGCTTTCAGCGCCAACAGGCATAATCATAAATTCCTGTAAGTCAACTGTATTATCAGCGTGCTTGCCGCCGTTTAAAATGTTCATCATTGGCACAGGCAAGGTTTTTGCGTTAAAGCCGCCAAGGTATTGATATAAAGGCAGGCTTAATGCTTCAGCGGCGGCACGGGCAACAGCCATGGACACGCCTAAAATAGCGTTTGCGCCAAGCTTAGCCTTGTTTGGTGTGCCATCAAGCTCAATCATTTTTTTGTCAATGGCAACTTGGTCAAGAGCGTTCATGCCCTCTATTTCTGGGGCGATAAGGTCGTTTACGTTGTTAACGGCATTTTCAACCCCAAGCCCCATGTATCTTTTGCCGCCGTCACGAAGCTCAACAGCCTCAAAAGCACCAGTGGAAGCACCGGAGGGTACACATGCTCTACCCAAGAAGTTCGCCCCTGAAGCGTCGGCTACAACAGCCTCAACCTCAATAGTAGGGTTTCCCCTTGAATCAAGAATTTCTCTTGCCCATACTTCTAATACTTCAATAAAACCTTTCATATAATGCTCCTTTCATACTAGGGGGTAAACTAGGGGGTTTGGGGGAGTGTAGCTCCCCCAAGACCTTTACCTAAAAGTTAGCTTTTAGTTGGTGGTATTTACTTAATAAGGGATTTCCCTGTCATTTCTGCAGGTTGAGGAAGCTCCAACATTTCAAGAAGGGTAGGTGCTATGTCGCACAGCTTGCCGCCCTCGGCAATGTCCTTAGCTTTTTTGCAGTTAACAAGGATAAAAGGAACAGGGTTTGTGGTGTGAGCTGTAAAAGGCTCGTTGGTTTCGTAGTCAAACATTTTGTCTGAGTTACCATGGTCGGCACAAATGAACATTTGTCCGTCAACCTTAAGCAGCGCATCTAAGGCTCTACCAAGGCAGCCGTCCACAGTTTCAATAGCCTTAACAGCAGCATCGAATATGCCTGTATGACCTACCATATCGGGGTTAGCGAAGTTTACAATAATCAAATCGTGCTTGCCCTCTGAAATAGCCTTACAAAGTGCTTCGCAAACGCCCTCTGCGCTCATCTCCGGCATAAGGTCGTAGGTTGCAACCTTAGGGGAGGGTACAAGTATTCTGTCCTCGCCTTTGTTTGGTGCTTCAACACCGCCGTTAAAGAAGAAGGTAACATGGGCGTATTTTTCTGTTTCGGCAAGTCTTAGCTGGGTAAGTCCTTTTGAGGCAATGTACTCACCTAAGGTGTTTGTAAGACCTTCTGGCTTGTACGCCACAGTAACGTTAGGCATTGTAGCGTCATATTCGGTAAAGCAAACGTATTTCAAGTTAAAAAAGCCTTTTTCTCTCTCAAAGCCGTCAAATTCAGGGGCAACGTAGGCACGAGTGATTTCTCTTGCTCTGTCGGGACGGAAGTTAAAGAAGATAATGGAGTCGTTAGGGGAAATTGTAGCAGTAGGAGCGCCGTTGTCCATGATAATAGTAGGAACAACGAATTCGTCGTTTTTACCCGCGGCGTAGGTTTTATCCATACATTATCTGGAGGAGTGAGCGGTTTCGCCCTTACCTAAGGTGAGCGCATCATAGGCAACCTTAACTCTCTCCCAACGCTTGTCTCTGTCCATAGCGTAGTATCTGCCGGAAATAGTAGCGATTTTTCCTACGCCTATTTCCTTCATCTTGTCCTCAAGCTGTGCAACAAACAATGCGCCGGAGGTTGGGGGAGTGTCACGTCCGTCAAGGAAGGCATGAACGTAAACCTTTGTTAAGCCTTGCTCCTTAGCAAGCTTAAGAAGTGCGTACAAATGCTCGTTATGAGAGTGAACACCGCCGTCGGACAGCAAGCCGTATAAATGTAGGCTTGAGTCGTTTGCCTTGCAGTTTTATATGGCAGATATCAGACCTTTTTTTTTGAAAAAATCACCGTCAGAAATAAACTTGGTAATTATAGTTAATTATTGTTAAAAAA
>CAYWBF010000171.1:0-6155 GCA_964456085.1 uncultured Eubacteriales bacterium | reverse complement strand
GCACTTAAAATCAGAAACAGATGTTTTGAGAAAAGTAAACAGTGCAATTCGTATTATAAGCTTGGTCATTATAGCCGGGCTTGCTATGATTTCCATTGTTATTATTATGAACACAATAAAGCTTACGGTTAACAGCCGTAAAAATGAAATAAATGTTATGAAATATGTAGGTGCCACCGATTGGTTTATTCGTTGGCCTTTTGTTATTGAAGGGATTTTAATAGGGTTGTTTGGTGCGGCTATACCGGCTGGTATATGCTGGGCAGGCTACAGCAGCGCTTTACATGCCATTATGTCCTCTATTCCTGTGTTGGATAAGCTTATTAAGTTTAAGCCAACAGATGAAGTTTTCAGCCTGCTCTTACCCGGAGTGTTAGCCTTTGGAATATTAATCGGTGTAATAGGAAGTGCTTCCTCCATGAGGAAGTATTTGAAGGTTTAATTTAGGGGGAAATTATGCTTAAAAAAATAATGAAGGTTACAGTTGCGTTGGCCTTAGTAGGCGCTTTTACTGCAAATTCCGGAATGGGTGCTTACGCCAGCTCCATTTCCGACCTGCAAAAAAAGCAGCAGCAGATTAAAAGCGGTACTAACAATACTAAAAAGCTGTTGGACGAAGCAAAAAAACAAAAAACTGAATATCAGCATGAGTTGGACGTTTTTGACGAGGAGCTTGCAAAGGTAACAGATGAGGTAGAAACCACCTCTGCCCTACTGGAGCTTACAAATCAAGAGCTGGAAAAAACTGTAGCGGAGCTTGTACAAGCAGAGGTTAACAGAGAAAATCAATACGAAGCCTTAAAGGAACGTATTCGCTTTATGTACGTTAACGGGGATATAAGCTATTTGGAGGTTCTTTTTCAAGCCAGCGATTTAAGCGACTTTTTAAATAGAGTAGAGTTAATCAACAGAATTGTAAAATATGACCAGGACGCTTTTAAAAATCTAAAGGAAACCGAAAAACTAATAGAGGAAAAATACGAGGAAACTGCCAGACATCGTGCCGAAATAGAAATATTGTCAGCACGTCATGAGCAGCGCCAAGCAGAGCTTTTTAAGAAAATTGGCGAAAAAGAAAACCTTGTTTCTAAGCTTGAAATGGATGAAAAGAAGTATACCGCCCAAATTAAAGCTATGGACGATGAGGATAAATCTATTGCCAGTATGATTAAGGCCGCCCAAGAGGAAGCCGCACGAAAGGCGGCAGCATCAAAGGGTGGCGCACCTGCACCATACACCGGCGGAAAACTTAGCTGGCCAGCCCCAGGAAACAATAAAATCACCTCATACTTCGGCAACAGACCAAACCCATTTAACAAAAAGCCTGAGTTTCATACAGGCTTAGATATAAGTGCGCCTGTAGGCTCCAATATTGTAGCGGCGGAAGCAGGTACAGTAATTTTCTCCGGATCAAGAGGCGGCTACGGCCTAGCGGTGATTATTGACCACGGCGGAACCTTATCTACCCTTTACGGCCACAACTCCAAGCTCCTTGTAGACGTAGGCACAACAGTAAAGAAGGGGCAAACCATAGCCAAAGCCGGAAGCACAGGCTACTCCACAGGCCCCCACTGTCACTTTGAGGTAAGAATAAATGGTGTGACAACAGACCCTACAAAGTATCTTAAAGGATAATACAAGGTATTTATTCAGTTTTACATATACCTGCAAATAAAAAACGTCGTTTAACTTTTTTATAGTTAAACGACGTTTTTTTGTTTTGGCATATTTATAAATTTATGTGTGCCGGAAAAGCGCTATCCTTTTTGCTCCTTGATGCTGGTCGAACCACTAAATATATAAATCCAGCTATAAGAATAAAAGCTAACACAGTTTCAAGGTCAAGGACGAAATTATTTACCGCTAACCCAAGCCTATAAACCACAAAAGCTACAAAATATGCAAACCCGGTTTGATAAAGCACAGCATATAGAGTCCATTTTGCACTGCCCATTTCCTGCCTTATTGCACCTATTGCCGCAACACATGGCGCACATAGAAGGTTAAAAAGCAAAAATGAGTAAGCCGAAAGTGCCGTAAAGGAAGTACCTAGGTCAAACACTCCAAAGGTGCCTACTACATTTTCCTTTGCAATAATCCCCGTAAGTGTTGCAACGGAAGCCTTCCAGTCCCCAAAGCCTAAGGGGCTGAACACCCATGCTATTGCTCCCCCTAGACTTGCAAGCATTGATTCTGCCTCCTCCACAGGCTCAAACCTAATATTAAAGGAGCTTAGTAGCCAAACAACGCCACATGCAAGGAAAATAACCGTTCCGGCTTTTTTGATAAACGCTTTTACCCTATCCCATACTTGAAGCATAACATTTTTCATTCTTGGCAAATGGTATGCCGGAAGCTCCATAATAAAGGGTGCGTTTTCCGAGGCAAAGGCTTTCGTCTTTTTCAAAATTATGCCCGAGAAAACTATTGCCGCTATGCCAATAAAATAAGCCGAGGGCGCAACCCAAAGAGAATTTTGAAAAAATGTGCCCGATATTAATGCAATAACAGGCAGCTTTGCAGAGCATGGAATAAAGGTTGTTGTTATAATTGTAATTTTTCTATCACGTTCATTTTCAATGGTTCTGGAAGCCAAAATCCCCGGAACTCCACAGCCTGTTCCAATTAATATAGGGATAAATGACTTCCCCGACAGCCCAAAGCTTAGAAAAATCTTATCCAATATAAAAGCAATTCTGGACATATAGCCGCAGTCCTCTAAAATTGCCAATAAAAAAAACAATACAGCCATTTGCGGAAGGAAACCCAGCACCGCACCTACCCCACCTATGAAACCATCAACAATAAGCGATACCACCATAGGCGCAACATTAAGGCTTGTAAGCAGGCTTTCAGTATACACAGCAATCTGTGCTTCAACATCCCCCATATCAACAATAGAGCCTACAATGGTAATGGCCATAAAGTAAATAAAAAACATTATAGCTGCAAAAATGGGTATAGCTAAAAATTTATTAGTCACAACGGAGTCTATTTTTTCTGATATTCCAGCCTTTGCTTCTCCTTGAAGCATACAATCCTTAACTATCTGGCTAATATAAACGTAACGCTCGTTTATAACGATACTTTCGCTGTCATCGTCAAATTGTTTCTCGCATTCATTTATAATTTCTTCGATTCGTTCCTTTGCTTCTGATGAAAGCTTTACCCTATTCTCTATATCCTTATCTCGTTCATAAAGCTTAACGGAATAAAACTGTAAAAATCTATCCTCGGCTGTATTTTTAATTAAGCCGCTTATTTCCGATAACGCGTTTTCTATATTTTGGGAGTAAGGCAGCTTAAACTGTATATCTATGTTTGAAGATGTATATTCATTGGCAATAGATATTGCCATTTCTGCCGCTTGGCTGCAACCCTCACCCTTAATTGCAGAAGCTTCTACTATTTGACACCCTAATGCCGCCGAAAGCTTCTCCTTGTTGATTACTAAGTTCCTTTTCTCCACTACGTCCATCATATTTAGTACAATTAATACAGGAAGCCGAAGCTCTAATAACTGTGTGGTCAAATAAAGATTTCTTTCAAGATTAGAAGCGTCCACAGTATTTATAATTACATCGGGGCTTTCCTGCAGCAAAAAGTTTCGTGAAACAACCTCCTCCGGCGTATGTGGCGAAAGGGAATAAATCCCCGGTAGGTCGGTAACGATTACATCGTTATGCCCTTTAAGCCTGCCCTCTTTTTTTTCTACAGTCACTCCGGGCCAGTTGCCCACATATTGGCTGCTGCCCGTTAATTCATTAAACATTGTCGTCTTGCCGCTGTTTGGGTTCCCTATAAGTGCGATTTTCAAGCCCATATTTTTATCACCTTTAACTCTCTATAGCCCTGAAACTTCTATCATTTGAGCGTCTGTCTTTCTAATAGTTAAAGAATATCCTCGCACATTGATTTCCATTGGGTCGCCGAGAGGAGCCAGCCTTTTTACCATAACCTCTGCGCCCTTGGTTATTCCCATATCCATCATTCTGCGTTTAAGCGCTCCCTCACCGTGGAGCTTAACTACCGTAACCGTTTTGCCGCAGGGTATTGATTTAAGCGTATTCATATATAGTACCTCCATAATTTTGAAGTTTATTAAATCGTAACAAAGAGATAATTTTAGGTTAGCGAAAGCTAACCACATGAGTTAGTTTAGCATAACTGATATTACCTGTCAAGTATATAAAAACCTTGCTTTTTTTGAGTATTTGTTTTATTCTATAGTCAGAGGAAGGTGATTGCATGAAGATTCTGGAGTCTGCTGAAAATTATTTGGAAACCATTTTAATTTTAAAAAAGAAGCTTGGAAAGGTTCGTTCTATAGATATTGCAAACCAGTTAAAGTATTCTAAGCCGAGCATTAGCAGCGCAATGAAGCAGTTTAGGGAGCACGGATATATTACCATGACAGAGGAAGGCTTTATCTCCCTCACCCCTAAGGGTCTGCAAATTGCCCGGCGAATTTATGAGCGTCACCGTCTGCTTACCGAATTTTTAATAGAGCTTGGAGTAAGTGAGGATACCGCCAAGGAGGACGCTTGCAGAATCGAGCATCATATAAGTACAGAAAGCTTTAATAAAATAAAAGCTCATCTTAAGCAGCTTCTAAAATATGAAGCAAATAATGAAGAAACAATGGAGGACGATATAGATGACGACTATAGTAGCACTGATAATAGTCTTAGCCCTTGTGTTGCTTGCGGCTCGGAGGATTATTAAGGACAAAAAAAATGGCGGCTGTGCAGGGTGCAGCTCAGGTGCGTGTGGTAATTGCCCTAAAATATCTCATAACCCTACGGCAGATAATTTAAATACGCTAAGTAACCCACAAAATACTTGATTATTTTCAAATATAGCTGTAGAATGATTTTATTAACCAAATGATTGGAGTTGGGAAGATGCGTAACATTTCTTGCTAATTTTTTAAGCACATTAATTAAACAGATTGACGGAAATAAGGTATTGTTCAGAAATAAGTGTGTCTATACATTTTCAGAAACCCACTTGAACCGTGTGGGATTCTAAAAATGTGAGACACTAATTTTGAAACAATCCCTGAGCTACCGTCTATTTAGTTGTGCTTATCGCAAGAAGGTTACTATTCTTTTCCCTCAAAGCCAATAGCCTTGCTATGCTCTTATTTTTGAGCCTAGCTTTGCTTTGCTGTATGCTTGAGCCGCAAGAATTAACTTTCTTGTGGCTTTTTTATTGCACAGGAGGTAAAAATTATGTCATTAATTAATATTTCAAATTTGACCTTTGCCTATGAAGGCAGCTACGATAACATTTTTGAGGACGTAAGCTTTCAAATAGACACAGACTGGAAGCTAGGCTTCACCGGAAGAAATGGCAGGGGTAAAACAACTTTTTTGAAGCTGTTGCTTGGTTTATATGAATATAGCGGAACCATTTCGTCCAATGTAGCCTTTGAATATTTCCCCTATGAGGTGGAAAACATCACTGCTAATACCATTGATATAATAAACAGCATTTGTACGGATTATCTTCACTGGGAGCTGGTTAGGGAGCTTAACCTTCTTGATGTGTCAGAAGATGTGCTATATCGCCCTTTTAGCACCTTGTCCAACGGAGAACAGACAAAGGTGCTTCTAGCAACCCTATTTTTAAAGGAAAACAGCTACTTGCTCATCGATGAGCCTACTAATCACCTTGATGTCAACGGCAGAGCTATAGTAAGCAGCTATTTAAAATCCAAAAAAGGATTTATTCTAGTTTCCCATGACAGAGCCTTTCTTGATAACTGCATCGACCATGTTCTTTCCATTAATAAAGCAAATATAGAAATTCAAAAGGGCAGCTTTTCATCTTGGCTATCAAACAAAGAAAAGCAAGACAGCTTTGAGCTTGCAGAAAATGAGAAGCTAAAAAAGGATATTGGTCGTCTGAAAAAAGCCGCAACCCAATCAAAAGCATGGGCGGACAAGGTTGAATCAACCAAAATAGGCAAAGGAAGTGCCGGAATTGAAAAATCCGTTGACAGCAGGGCATATATTGGCGAAAAGTCAAGGCGTATGCAGCAGCGCAGAAAAAATCTTGAGCGCAGGCAAGAATCCGCTATAGAAGAAAAGTCCAAGCTGCTAAAAAACATTGAAACAACAGAAAGCCTAAAAATCATCCAGCTCCCCTAT
>CAYWBF010000170.1:0-6208 GCA_964456085.1 uncultured Eubacteriales bacterium | reverse complement strand
AGCAAGCCTATAGCAATGTTTTTCAACATACTAAAGAATCGCTGATTAAACTTTATTTGTGAAATTTTCATTTAACCATATCCTTTCATACTGGTTATTTGCGAAGAAATAATTAGAAATAATTTCAGCTTAAGTCCTCAGCCAAATCCTGCTTAAAAATCTTCTCTAAGTCCTTTTCCTGCCCGGGCACATATTTTTTGAATCTCAAAATCATGGTGGTTCCTTTGTTTAGCTCGCTGGAAGCGGTGATTCTTCCTCCGTGAGCCTCCATGATTTCCCTGGCAATAGCTAGCCCCAAGCCTGTACCGCCCATAGCACGGGAGCGCGCCTTGTCCACCCTATAAAACCGCTCAAAAATCCGCTTTAAATCCTCTTTGGGAATTCCTATGCCATTATCTTGAATGTATACACGGTAATACTTATCTGTTTCCTCACAGTAAATCTGTATCTTTGCCTTTTCCGTGGAGTATTTTATGGCGTTTGAGATTATGTTGGTAAAAACCTGATTGATTCGCCCTGGGTCAATCATAACGGCAAGCTTCTTAGAAGGCTTATCGAAAATTATGGTTTGCTCCTTCTTTTCCGCTAAAAGGCTGTTTTGCTTAATGCACAGGCTAAGCAGCTCAACCAAATCCGTTTCCTTAAACTCAAAGCTAAGCTGCTTACTATCAAAGCGTGACAGCTCCAGAAGGTCAACTACCAACAGCGCCATTCTGTCTGCCTCGGAGTTTATTGTAGATAAAAAGTCAATAGCCGTATCCCTCTGGTCAATGGCTCCGTCTAACAGTGTTTCAGTGTAGCTTTTTATTGTGGTTAGGGGGGTACGAATCTCATGGGATACGTTTGCAACAAATTCCTTACGCATATTATCCAGCTTCTTGTGCCTAGTGATGTCCTGTAACACAATTACAAGCCCCGACACTCTATCATGTCTATTAAAATATGGCGCAAAGCTGGCGTTAATAAATTTGTCCTGCAAGGTTATGGTGATTTCCTTAATGCTGTCTTTCCCAAGGGAGTTCACGTCGTTTATTTCCACCTTAAGCCGCTCCATCATATCCTTAAAGGACAGGCTGTCAATGTCGTTAAAACCTAGCAACTCCTTTGTGGCGTTGTTGGCGTGGATTAAAATACCTTGGCTGTCATAAGCCAAAACCCCGTCTGTCATATTGTGGAGCAAAATTTCCATTTTGTTTTTTTCGCCGTACATGGAGGCCATGGTTTGGTTTAGTTCCTTTGCCATGTAGTTGAAACTTTCAGTGAGCTGACCTATTTCGTCCTCGCTGTGCACCGTAATTTCTTGATTAAGCTTCCCTTGAGCCATTTCCTTCGCCCCTCTTGTCAGCACAATTATTGGCTCTGTTAGTGTACTGGAAAAGCTGTAGCCCAATATTGCCGTAAGAAAAAGCGCCAAAATAACAGTTAGCACCATTGTATTAGTAAAGCTCTCCATGCTCTGCACTATGGAGGTAACGTCCATTCTTGTGAAAATCACAAACTTCACCTGCCCGGAATCGGGATCCTTTACGGGGTAGGCGTAGTCAATCCAGTCCTTATTTGTGCCGCTAATGTCAATGTCCTTTTTCCACAGGTTAAAATCCGGCGTTCCAGTCATGGCAGAGATGATTGCAGAGTTTTTATACTGCAGGTATTGGCTGTATTGGGTTTTTTCGTCGTATACGGTGGAAGCAAAGGTTTTTCCGTTGGCGTCCAAAATATTCCCTTGAATCTTCCGCATTTCCGGGGAAAAGCTTTGGGTTTCGTTAAAGCCCGTTTGAAAAAGGGAGGGAGTTTTATATTCTTTAATGATTTGCTCGTCAATAGACTGGGCATAACGAACCAGCTCGTTTTTAGCCTTGTTGGTTTCCCGTAATCTAAGACCGGTCAGCATGAAGGTTCCGCTGATGAGCATAACAATAAAAACCAAAGCCAAATTCATTACCACATGCCTAAGCTTTATACTTTTCATAAATTCACCTATAAATTGTCCGGCATTCAAAAAAAAGGCGGCATAGCCGTCTTTTTTAATTATTCTGCTCCCATTCCTCGCCACCGGAGAAGTAGTAGCCTACTCCCCTTTTTGTAATAACATACCGTGGCTTGTCGGGGTTTTCCTCTATTTTCATTCTTAGTCGCCTAATAGTAACGTCAACATTTCTCACATCGCCAAAATATTCATATCCCCAAACCTTTTCAAGGAGAGCCTCTCTGGAAAACACTTGGGCATTTTGGGTAGCAAGAAATTTAATTAGCTCGTACTCCCTACGAGTAAGGTCAATAAGCTCTCCACGTCTGTAAACCTCAAACTTATTAAAGTCTATGGTAATATCGCCGTAGGTTGCAATACTTGCGCCTTCCTTAACCTCCGTTCCCGAGGTAGAAGCCGTACGTCTAAGATTCGCCTTCACTCTAGCCAAAAGCTCCCTAAGTCCGAAGGGCTTAGTCACATAATCGTCAGCACCCAGCTCAAAACCCACAACCTTGTCAATTTCCTCTGCTTTAGCTGTAAGCATAATAATAGGAGTTTGAATCTGTCGCTCCCGAATTTTTTTACAAACCTCCAAGCCGTCTAGCTTAGGCATCATAATGTCCAGCAAAATAAGCTCCGGATTTTCCGTAAGTGCAAGCTCCAGCCCTTTTTCTCCGTCAAATGCGGTAATAACCTTATAGCCCTCTCTGGCTAGGTTAAAGGAAATAATATCAACAATCTTCTTTTCATCATCAACAACTAGAATTTTTCTCAATTAATCAGCACCTTTCGCATTGTTATTAGAAATTCAAACCCTATATGGAATTAATTTTTTCTAGTAGTAGGGGTTTGTCCTGTTCCTACCTCAATAATCTCCGTAACAGGGTCAATTTTAGAAACAAAGCTTATTTCCTCACTTCCATACTCTATACCGTTTATCCTTGTAATATGCACAGTAACTTCCTTTTCTCCATTTTTTCCGTATTGAATAACCTTTTTATAGGTTTTGTACTGATTAGGGTTTTCCAGCGTTTGAACTTCCTTTTCATACACCTGGGTTTGCTTATCTTCCTCTACAGTTTTTACGGAAATAACAGGGGCGTAGGTGGTAATCCTAAACTCCTGTCCTACCTTTAAGGTGGAGTTAACATTAAAATCAGGGTTTAGCTTTAGGAGTGCTTCAATAGTAATTCCATTTTTAGAAGCGATTTTGGAAAGAGTATCCCCCTTTACCACAAGGTAGCTGCTTTCAACCTCTTTTTTTGCGGATAGGTTGGTGATTACCTTCTCCACTGTGGTCAGCTCTGACTTATCAATAAATTTTTTAACCGGCTTAACATCCTCCACAAATCCGGAATCTACAATATTTGCATCGGGCTGGGCGTCAATATAGGGTTTTATCAAGGCACTTTTAACCTTCTCATACTCCTCAACGGAGCGCAACGCTCCAACCTCCGTACCGTTAACGGTAAAAACGGTAGCCTCCACCAAATATGTAAAAGCGTTATTAATTTCAGTAATAATTCTGTCAGCGGTAGAATTTATTTCTTTTTTGCTGGCATGGACAGGTGTGAGTTTAACCGTCTCGTTTACCCTAACCTTCATGCCAATCTCTGATTCAAGCTTAAGTACGGCAGCTGCTTGAAGCTGCTCCGCCGTTAAGGTTTTGATAAAGGGGATAACACCGATTTTTTTCCCGTCGGCAAAGGTAATAGACAAGGCGTTTTTGTTTGTAAGCGCCCAAACGATCCCGTAAATAATAAGCCCAAGAATAAGAGCAGCAGAGCCCGCCAACAAGCCTATTCTGAAATTTTTAGAATAAAAAAACTTAAAATTAGCCAGACCCTTTTCCTTTCGTTGACTTCCCCTTCTGCGAGAGCCAGAGCGCATAGGTGGCCTCGTCTGACTCGAAGATTTTCGATTAGCAGTTCTTTTAGTATTAATAAAGGCCACCCCATTTCATTTGTTGTAATTAATTTACAGATATAAAAGAAATGCGGCTAAAGCCGCCTTTCTAGTTAGTCTAATATGGATATATACCTACAAACCGACGAAGTAGAGCTAGTAAGTCTAACAGAAACCCTTGTTCCTGAAGGCAGCATACCTGAGTTAACCCCCGATTTCACGCCGGTTTTGGCATTGATTAATATTGTGGTACTGTCATAGGTAAGCTCACGCTTTGTAATAGTTTTGTCAATTGTGCTTACAGCTACAAAGCTATCTACCTTAACAGACTCAATCACACCTGTAAAATATTCATTTTGTGCTCTTTCGAGGACAGTTACAGCCTCAACATCAAGGCTGTCTAGCCTAAGTCTAACCTTGTCCCCAATTTTGAAAATATACGGATCAACAAAATCTCTAATAATCTCATATACCTTAATCGCCTTAGAGGAATCCTTTATAGAAACCTTGGAAACAGCCGGAGTTATAGATATGCTGTCTACATGCCCCTCAATAATAGCCTTGGAGCCTGTAGCGTTAAGGGTTTTTATAATATCATACTCGGCAACTATATCCACCTTATCGCCTATGCGAAGATTTTTCCATTCAATGTTGCCGGATATGTCCTTTCTTGTAAGCTTAGACTCCTGGCGTACACGAAGGTCATGCTTTTTGCCATTGGTGTCCTCCACAATAAGTGATACCTGTGAAAAATCCTCGTTAAATTTTTTTTCAATGATTGTGCCGCCGCTAATTTGCTTGTTACGTTCCTCAAGGCTTATAGAATAAACGGTTGCTCCGTTAACCTGCGCCTTAACAATATCCCCCTTGCCAACCTCAACAAGCGGAATTGTAGTGTCACCTCTTAACACCTTACAGTCAGAAGAGGTAGTATATGTTCTTATTTCGGAAACAACGTCCCCTCTTGGGGTTAGCATCTTAAGCTCAATAGCAATGGTGTTATTTCCAGTCACAGAAGAAACAATACCCTCAATGGTTGACAGGTTAGAATTTGCGTATGTAGTAGGAGCTTGAGATGGGATTGGTGCTGGGGTTGGCGTAGGCTCTGGAGTAGGTACAGGTGTTTCAGCAGGCACTTCCGTAGGTGCTGGTGCCGCTGCTTGGGCAGGAGACGTGGCCTTTATTTCAACAAACTCGTTGTTGTTCGAGGTAGCAATGATTGTCATGCCTTCCTTTAAGTCAGTCACAGACTTTAAAGCATTATCAACATATATTTTTGCCTTGTCCGAAATTTTATAAATACTTTTCTTACCGTCCCCAAGTATTACCTGGAGGGCGTTAAGACTTGAATGGTATTTGTCAACTGTTGCGGACACAGACTCAACCTTTGAAAATGACACATTAGGAGATTCCTGCTGTGCAGGAGTACCGCCTGTTATAAAGGCCATAGTCTTGTCCAGCATTAAAGCCATAGCCGCCTTTGTTACTGCATCGGTAGGGTTAAAGTTATTTTCTGTGTTGCCGGAAATAATATTTAAGGTTTTTAAATAGTAGACATAGCTTCTGTTTGCCGGGGTGATTTTATCGTTGTCTTTAAAGCTTTCTGGGAATTTAGCAGCTTGTGCCTCTCCCTTTTTGCCCATAAGCCTTACTAAAAACACACTGGCCTCTTCCCTGGACAAAGCCCGAACACGTTCGCTTCCGTCAACGTCCTTTATAACAAACTGGTAAAGGTCGGTTTCCACAAGAATACCCTTTTCAAGCAAAAATGCAATTTCTCTGTCAGCAGTAGAATTCCATCTTTTAAAATCTACACCGTACTTGGCGAGTATGCCTTTATTTTTTTCATAGGCTTTGTCAAAATAAGTCTTTTCCTCCTCGGAAACATTTGTAAACTTGTAGCCAGCCACCCTAGCTAAAATTTTAGAGGTTTCAAATTTGTCAATATAGTCGTTTGGCTTAAAGTTGCCCGAGGCATCACCTACCATAATGCCCATATCTCCAACACGGGTTATTGATGAATACGCCCAGTGGTCGGTAGGTACATCTTTATAGGAAACAGCCCCAAAAGCAAAATTGCACAGCAGCAAGGTTAATACCAATCCAAAAACAAAATTTCTTTTTTTCTTCATACAATCCTCCTGGTTTACTAGACCCTAACCCAAATTAACCATAATTATTAGAGAAATCAGAAATCCTTTTCCTCTGTTGTCCTCGAATATCTAAGCCTATAGTTGAGTTGAGATTCTAGCTATCGGTTACTATTACTGATTTTATTTTAAATTAAAACAAAGCTTTGTGAAATAGTTTTTGAAAAATTCAAAAACTCGTCAT
>CAYWBF010000169.1:0-6273 GCA_964456085.1 uncultured Eubacteriales bacterium | reverse complement strand
GAAATGTATTTATGTAAAACAAGATAATTTCCTCACTATATAAAAAGCTTATAAAAATGCCTATACATAAGAACGGACAAAATGGAATAGCGGTTTTTCTGTCTACTTTTTTTGAGGAAAGCAAAAATATCCCATATATACCCCCAATAATTATTCCTACGAAAAACCCCAGCAAAATGCCATTGACACCCAAATAAAACCCCGATACTGCCATTAGCTTAATATCCGCACCACCAAAGCCCTTTGTAAAATAGGCAATAATAAGCATAGGCACGCTTACAATAAAAAAACCCAGCAATCTGAATAAAAATAACCTACCCATCTGATCTATAGAAAGACTACTGAACTCTAACCCCAAGTTAACAACTGCCAAAATTAGTATAGAAACGTGTAATCTATCTGGAATTTCCATTGTATCAATATCAATAAAGAACACCACTACAAGTACACTGATTAGCAATACGCCTAATATTGATTGTACAGTTAATCCCAGCCGCAAATATACCAAAATAAATAACAATCCAGTTAAAAACTCGACTAAGCAGCACCTTGGGGATATTTTCTCACCGCAATACCTACACCTTCCTTTTAAAAACACGAAGCTCAAAATAGGAATTATGTCAAACCACATTAACTTATTCCTACAGCTTGGGCAAAAGGAACGCCCTTGTATTACGGTAATGCCCTTGGGCATACGGTATATACACACATTTAAAAAACTTCCTATAATAACCCCATAGACAAAAAACAACGTTGCAGTAATTGAGCTATACACACTATTCACCCTAACTTGTTACTCCCAAAACTTATCCAATTCCTGGCTAAGCCCCTCCGCCTTTCTAATTACTCTATGTCCCTGCCAGCTAAGGCTTTTTGGGAAAAGGGATTTGTACTGATAGGTCAAATACCTATTGTCAATTAAAAGCACAACCCCTTTGTCAGTTTCTGAGCGTATCACTCTGCCTGCGGCTTGTAATACCTTTATCATTCCTGGATAGACATAGCCGTACAAAAAACCATTACCCCTTTTGGATTCGTAATACTCAACTAAGCAGTTGCGCTCATTGCTAAGGAGAGGTAAGCCTACCCCTATAATTGCCGCCCCAATAAGCTTGTCCCCCTGTAAGTCAATGCTTTCGGAAAAAACACCTCCCAGCACAGCAAAAATTATCATAGAGCGGCTTTTTCCGGGAACAATAGCCTTCAAAAATTCCTCCCTGTCCTCCTCAGTCATGGCTTGCTCTTGAACAAGCAAATCAATCCCATGAGAATACATTTGGTTAAAAATAAGCAAAACGTTAGTTAAATACTCATATGAAGGAAAAAAAGCAAAATAATTGCCCGTTCTAGCCGAAGCCATTAAAAACAGCCTGTGAGCAATAGCCTCATAGCTGCCTTCTCTGTCTAAATATTTTGTAGAAATGGTTCCATCAATTACTACCTTTAAATTGTCCGGCGAAAAAGGCGATGGTGCTGAAAAGGTAAAATCTGTTTCCACACCCCCGAACAAATCCATAAAATAAGGAATAGGCGAAAGGGTAGCAGAAAAAAACACACTTGCCCTAACCTTTTTCTGAGTTTTGGCTAAAAGCTTCGACGGGTCTAGGCATAACAGCTTAATAGAATTATCCCTGCTTGTCCGCTCAATTATGGTAGTGTACCTCTCGTCGAAAAACTGTGAAATTCTAATAAAGTCCAAGGAATTAAAATATAAATCCAAGTAGACGGTAAACTGCTCATTCTTAGGACTATCAATAAAATAATCTTCCAATTCGTTATTTAGTTGTCCAAGGAGAGCGTACAACTCTGTTGGCTCTTTTTTTTCGCCCAAAATTTCCTCTCTTGTTCCATTAATAAATTTCACAATAGAGCTTAAGGATTTATAAATCTCCGATTTTTTGTTAGGCGTTACCTTTTTTGCGGCTTGAAAGCTGCTTTTTAAAAGCTGTGCGGAAAACATCTCCCTGCCTCTATCCACAAGGTTGTGCGCCTCATCATGGAGCAAAACAAAGCTTTGTTTGCTGTTTTCTCCAAAAAATCGCTTTAAATGTACGGTAGGGTCATACACATAATTATAATCGCAAACTATCAAATGGCTGAACAGAGCAATATCCAAGGAAAATTCATAGGGACATACCATGTGCTTTTGGCTGTAGTCTCTTAATGCCTCCCGGCTCACATGTATTTCGTTACTCAAAATATCCAGCAGAGCTTTATTTATCCTGTCAAAATGCCCATTAGCATATGGGCAGTCTACTTCGTTGCAGCTAAAGCTGTCGTTAAGGCAAGCCTTCTCCTTTGCATAAATGGCAATAGAGGTTAGACTTAATCCCTTTTTTATCATTAGCTTTAAAGTGTCCTCTGCCGTTTTGCGTGTGATTGTTTTGCCTGTTAAGTAAAAAATCTTTGCTATATGTCCCTCACCCAGTGCTTTAATGGAAGGAAATAGTGTAGATATGGTTTTCCCCGTACCGGTAGGCGCCTCTGCAAACAGCTTTTTGCCTTTTTTTATAGTGGTATACACAGAAATCAAAAGCTGACGCTGACCCTGTCGGTAGCTTTCGTATGGGAAATCCAGCGCCTTTATTGAGGCGACTGCCTTTTGAAGCAGACTTTCCTCCAGCTCTGCAAAAACATAATACGCCTCAATCAGCTCAAAAAAAAAGGCTTTAAGCTCCTCAAAGTTAAATACCTGAGAAAAGCTTTGGCTGCCTAGGTCAAGAAGTGATGCATAGGTTAATATAAGCTCTATTTTTTCCTGCTCAAACAATACACAGTGCATATAGCCGTAGCATTTTAGCTGAGCCATATGGGCGCCTGTTATGTCCTTTTTTATTTGTGAGCTTGGGGCGGTGACGGACTTTATCTCCTCTATTGCTACTATCTCCTTCTTTATAAGTGTGCCATCTGCCCTTCCCTCTACAAAAAATTTTATATCTTTATAGTTAAACCAAAGCTTAAGAGGTAGCTCTGCAATATATTCGTTTCCCTCCAAGTAAGCAAGGCTCTTCATTTTTGCCTGATGGCTTTGATGCGCCTTTATGCCCTCTACTGCACGGTTTGAAAAAATATACCCCGCAGAAATGCTGCCGCTCCTAAGTGCAAACCCTATTAAGCTTTTGACGGAGGTTTTAACTATACGCTCAACCATTGAACCACCCCTTACCAATACCTAAGAGAAGCTTTAAAATAATATTGGTATCGTAGAATTTTATTGCAATAACCGATTCTTGCAGAAGCTTATGCAGCTCGGCGTGTTTTGGGTTCATAAAAAAAAGCGAGTACACAGTGAAACCTATCCAAATAAACAAGGTTGCTTGTAAAAATCCCACCAGTATACCCCCAAGCTTATTAAAGGTGCTTATTATAGGCAGCTTAGATACCAGATTAAGGCTTCTTATGATAAGCTTCATAATGGCACTAACAATAGCATAAACAACAAGCATAGCAAATACGCTAATAATTAAATTGGCTATATAGGTTAAGATGTAGTCCTCCAAGCGGCTTACGTTAAAGAGCTTGTATATTTCGGGATTATTATTAAAAAGCAAGGAATTCACAAGCCATCCGGGGAATTTAAGCTCCTTAATATAATCCATTTGAGTATTAAGAGTGGGGGCATCTACCATAGCGGCTAAATCTATTTTTGTAGCCAAATAATCCTTAATAGTAGCCATGGCTGTAGTATTTTCCCTAATATACCTTGTAACTATGGGGTACGTCGCATTAGTTATAAATAAGGATATAAGGGAAGCGCACAAGCTAAACAGAGTTAAAATCAGCCCTTTTCTGTACGCTCCATACATAAAAGCAATCAAAATAATCAATACAGTCAAATCAAAGCCATTTATTGGCAAATTAAAATTAGTCATGTTATTACTCCTAGGGCACTATATTAATGGGATTTGTTACTGTGCCGCATCAGTTATTTCCGATTCCGTATCTGGTTCCGTATCTGGTTCTGCTTCCTCTTTTGGCTTTAGGTCTTTTGTTTTTACTCTTTTTATAACCTGAGCCTTAGTATTTGTAGCCATAACAAGCTGGTTGGTGCCTTCCAAAAAGAAGGCTTTTTTTATGTCCTGGGTCATAGTATGCTCCCAAATAAGTGCTCCTCTGGAGTTTAAGGCATAAAATGAACGTCCTATTGAAGCAAGAATATTCCCTGACGAGTCAGCGTAAATCGAAGAAATCCTGTCATTTTTGCTAAACTCCCCTGTTTTTTCTGCATCAAGGTTGTAAAACTCTATCTTTCCAGGCTCAGCTCCCTCTTTGTTTATAAGCCTATCCCCGTAGGTAAGGGCAAAACCTCTGCCCAAAATAAATGTTAGGTGTTCCAGCTTATTTTTTAGGGGTATGGCCCATTTCTCCTCTACATGGTTTGGAGCGCTAAAGCTCATTAGGCTAATTTCGCTTTCCGAAGCAAGTATAATACTATTTTTATCCATAAATTTCACAACATTAACAATCTGGTCTTCCTTCTTCTTCCAGCCAAAAACACTGTCGGAATAGTTTTTGCCCTCCTCCACAATAAACGTGTAGGCAAAGCTGACGCTTGACTCAATGGCATAATTAATATCCAACAAGCTGTATGCAATTATTCTACTGTCATTTGAAATATCTACGCTTAAGGGAATGATATTTTCATTTTTCTGCTCTCTTAGGAATAAATTATCGTTAGAGCCGTTTAGTGCCATTATTTTATACATTTCCCCATTTTTTAATATTAATGCCAAATCACCTTTAGTGTTTAGGGAGAAGCTAAGAATAGGAAACTCTAAGGATTTTTTGTAAAAAAGCCCTTTTTGGTCAAAAACATAAATTTCCTTTCCTTTAAATTCTGCTACAGCAATGTATTCTCCCTCGCCTACTACAATGGGCGCAATCATACTAAACACATAATCCCACTTAAACTTCCCGTCGGCAGTAGCAAGCCTTGCCCCGTCCTTAGTAATTATGTAAAAGCTTCCTGCCCTGGGAGAATAAAAGTCAGCTTGGGAATCAAAATCGTATTTATAATCAGACCCCGTTTCCGAAAAGGTGAATTTTGCCTCGGGCACTAAATTTTTAATTATTGAGCTTTCGCTTTCAATATATGTATATGCTGCAAAGGCAATAAGAATAATTAATATAGAAATGACCTTTACAGTTATAGAGCTGTTGGTATTAGCCATTGGAGTGCCTCTCTGTATATGACGGCTCTGTAAATAGTAGAAATTCTACCAAATACATCGCCTGTTTATTTTATTCGCATTCTGTTTTCATATAATACAGTATTTTATTGAATAATTCAACAACTGATTAAGTAGCGTAAATTTTATTACCCATAAAAAAACGCCGGTTTGGGATTATCGTCCCTTTGCCGACGCATTTGCTAACTATACTATTTTAGCAGCATATTTACCCGCAGCTCAACCACGTTCCAATTAATCGCATCAATAAAGGCTTTGATATAATTTGCCTTTTCTGTTTCATAATCCAAAAAATATGCATGTTCATACATATCAAGTACAATCAAAGGATACGCTCCGCATACTAAACCGTCGTTTTGGGAGTCCAGCATAATATTTCTAAAGGTTCCGCTTCTTTGCTCAAATACTAGAATGGCATAACCCCTTGCCGCCTTTGCTGTGGCAGTAAAGTCCTTTACAAAGTCCTCATAGCTGCCAAAGGCATAATTAAAAATATCCAAAGTTTTTTCCTGTGGAGCAGTCTCTCCGGCAATGGTCATGCCCTCAAAATAAAGCTCATGCAAAATAACTCCGTCAAGAGCATAGGTTTCGCCCGCTTTTAGTCCTCTCCATTTTGAGTAAATGGCGTTGGCTTCCTCTGGGTCGCCGTCCTTTTTAAGCTCCTTTGTTATTTGGTTTACTTTTTCCACGTATCCATTATAAAGCTTTATGTGTGCGTTAAACTGCTGTTCGGAGATGCAGCTTGTGCCATATTCCAGCTTTTTCCCATGAATTGCCATTTCCTTGACTCCTTTTTGCTTTTTTTATAGTTTAATATATTCAGTTGTACATTTTATGTTAACCAGTAGCTACAGCAATTCCAAAAAAAGTAAGGAAAAGCGTTAGCTTGCTTAACTAACGTGAATTCTACAAAGTCGAGTAAGCTGCTTTAGCGGTATAAATTGCAAAGCAATTTCATGTTTTGCTCGGCGAAATTGCGGCTTTTGATATTTCGTCTAGCTCACATTAAACTAAAGAGTAAAAAAGAGGATTTGTGACAAAATAAAAAAACAATGTGAAAAAGACTATAATTTTTTCAAGAAAT
>CAYWBF010000168.1:0-6277 GCA_964456085.1 uncultured Eubacteriales bacterium | reverse complement strand
GTTGCCAGTGCTAAGGTTTGTACCTTATTTTTTTTGCATTTTTTGATTTCTTTGCCTGTTTCGAGATTTATTTCAGTAAAATATATTTTTTTGATTTGTCTTATTGTTACGACTGCGATTTTTTTTGTTGGGGCCGCTTTTAAGGATAAGGGAGCAGGTGAGGTTTTTATATTTATTGCCGCTACTGCTATGCTGTTTGTTTCCGGCGGAATACTGCCTAACGCTTTTCTTCCAGATGTGGTTAAAATGCTTTCACCTCTTTCAATTAATTATTGGGTCATAAGATTATTAAGCTAGATATTTGTTCTTGTGACAAAGACAAATAAAGAAAAGGAGGAGTGTAATGAGTTTATTTTTTGTAAAGACAAGAATTAAACTGCTTTTCACTACTTCTTTTTTTGTTGCCTTCCTTTTTTTACCTGTTGCGTTATTTTGTGTTTATGCGGCGCTGGAAATGGGAAGTGAGGGTGCAATAAGAGTAGGCTTAATATATGAGGACAGTGGTGTGGCTAAAAAAGTAGCTGAATCCTTTGTGGAGTACGCTAAGGATTACGCCCAGATTGTTTCATTTGAAAATACCGAGGCATTAAAAGAAGAAGTGCTGAAAGGGAATGTGGATTGCGGCTATGTAATTGAGGGTGTAGAGAAGATAAGGAAAATCCAACTGATTAAATCCCCACTTACTATGTCCTCGGAGGTTTTTAATTTGATTCTTGCTTCCGGTGTGATTGAAAATATGTCCTTTGACTTGGCATATAGCTTGCTTAAGGAGTATGTTGACCCAGTGCAGCTAGAAGAAATGCAACATTTTATTACTGGCAGAACAGAAGAATATTTAAAACAAAAGGATGAAATTGTTAAATTTAAAAAATTTGGGGAATATAATATTCACAATGAAAATATTTACATTAAAAAAACAGCGTATTTTGGCGTATTAGCGCTGTTTGCACTGATTTTTTCCCTTATGTTTACAGGAATATTATTAAAAGAAAAAAAGGACGGAGTTTATAAATGCATTATAGCGTCGGGAATTAAGTTGTCACACTATTTTACTTGGAATATGGCTGTGATGTTTGGGTTAAATTTTTGTGTATTCATTTTAGGGTTTTTAGCATTTGAGGGGAAAGGGCTGGTGGCTTACATTGGTCTGACTGTGGGGTATCTTCTTGCCTTGTCTGGGCTTTCATTACTGCTTGTGACACTTTTAAAAAGTGATTTGATTATTATGCCGATTATTATTTTTAGCTTTTTTACAACGGTGTTATTTGGGGGAGTTATCTTCGATATTAGGGAGGTTTTTGGTAGTCTTGAGTTTTTATCAAACCTTTTTATATGCAATTATTTTGTGCAGGGGTTAAACAAATCCAATCCTATTATGGAAATTTTAATATTGCTATGTTTTGCAATCACACTTTTTTTGTGGCAAAGGATAAATTTTTTGAAAAACCTATAGAAATAATCAAATAAATGCAGTATAATTTATTAGTATATATATGCAAATCAGCAGTAAAGAAATTGATTGTTGAATAGTTAAAAATAATCTTAACTATTTGTAAGCTATTAGTTTTATATTTCTTTGTTATTGTTCAATATTTGAGGTGAGCACCTATGAGATTCAAAGAGGCTGCGCTTGGCGTATTTATAATTGCAGTGGTTATAATTTTTATTGTTCCACCACCTGCCGCTTTGCTAGACTTCCTTTTTATGCTTAATATTGGCCTTGCGATTGTAATTTTGCTTGATGCACTTTATTCCAAGGAATCATTGGAAATGTCGCTGTTTCCCACTGTTCTTCTTGTTTCTACCCTTTTTAGGCTCGCTCTTAACGTTTCCTCTACAAGGCTTATGCTTGGTCAGGGATACGGCGGAAAGGTTATAGAAACCTTCGGGAATTTCGTTGGCGGCGGTAATATGATCGTTGGCTGCGTTGTTTTCGTTATTATTGTAATTGTTAACTTTACCGTTATTACGAAAGGCTCGGAGCGTGTTGCCGAGGTATCGGCAAGGTTTACGCTGGACGCTATGCCAGGTAAGCAGATGGCTATTGATGCCGACTTGAATACTGGGCTTATAGACGATGAAGAGGCTAAGAATCGTAGAAAAAAGATTCAAGACGAAGCAAACTTTTATGGTGCTATGGACGGTGCCAGTAAGTTTGTTAAGGGAGACGCTTCCGCCGGTATAATGATTACTTTTGTTAATATTATTGGCGGTATTTTGCTGGGAACTACAGGGCTTGCCACAGGAACGCCTCTAAAAATAGGCGATGCGGCACAGCTTTATACTATAATGACCATTGGTGACGGCTTGGTTGGTGCTATACCTTCCTTACTTATTTCCGTTGCTACAGGCTTGCTTGTTACTAAAGCCACAAGTGATGCGGAAATTTCTTCAAACGTTGCAATACAGTTGTTTGGAAAGCCTTTGGTGCTTTTGATTGGCGGTATAGTTATAGCAGGACTTGGTATTGGAACGGCGTTGCCGTGGTATTTCTTCGTTCCATTTGGCATTGCTATGGTTGTTTACTCCAGAACCTTAGAAAGCAAAAAGAAGCTTGAAGCCATTGAGGAGGAAATCACCACCAGTGATGCCGAAACCGAGGAGGTTAGGCGGCCGGAAAATGTTGTTTCACTTCTTAATGTTGATCCTATCCTGCTCATCTTCGGCTATGGCTTAATTCCACTTGTGGATTCCAGCCAAGGCGGTGATTTGCTGGATAGAGTTGTTATGATTAGACGGCAGATAGCCTTGGAGCTTGGGGCTATCGTTCCTATAATTCGTTTGCGTGACGATATTAAGCTTAGCCCTAACCAATATAGAATTTTAATTAAAGGTGTAGAGGTTGCAGAGGGCGAAATTTTATTTGACCACTATATGGCAATGAACCCCGGTTATGTAGAGGAGGAAATCGACGGCATTGAGACTGTTGAGCCATACCTTGGCTTGCCAGCGCTTTGGATTTCCGAGAGCCAAAGGGAGCGTGCCGAGGCACTTGGGTACACAGTTGTAGACCCTCCTGCCATTATTGCAACCCACTTAACAGAGGTAATACGCTCTCATCTTCACGAGTTGCTTAGCCGTCAAGATGTTCAGACCCTTATTGATAACGTTAAACAAACAAACGCCGTGCTTATCGACGAGCTTTTTCCAAAGCAAATGTCTATCGGCGAAATTCAAAAGGTGTTGGCAAACCTTTTACACGAGGGTGTTTCCATTCGTGACCTTGTTACCATACTGGAGACACTTGCAGACTACGCCCATGTTACAAGAGATACGGATATGCTTACCGAGTATGTGCGCCAAGCCTTACGTCGTGCTATATCCAAGAGGTTCTTTGACTCCGATTCGAATAAGGTCATTACTCTCGACCCTGTACTGGAACAAAGAATTATGGCAAGCGTACAGCAGAGTGAGCAGGGCAGCTACCTTGCCCTTGACCCTAAGACATCACAAAATATATTTGACAGGCTTAATTCTGAGGTTGGGAAGCTTACCTCTCTTGGTTTACAGCCTATTATATTGACTTCACCTATTGTTAGAATTTACTTTAAGAGGCTTGTGGAGCAGGTTGCACCTGATCTTGTGGTTGTTTCTTACAACGAGCTTGACCCAAGCAAAGAGGTTCAATCTATTGGAATGGTTAGCATTGCATAGCTAAAAAAACTATCCATGATTTAACAAATTAGAGCAAACTTACCATCTTGTACTGCATATACCTAGGGCACGTTTGAAAACTGATATTTTACACTAGATATAGTCTAACTATATCTAGTGTAAAATACAGTTTTCAAACATCGCCTACGCTAGATTTTGGAACTTAAGAAAAGGATTCATCCTTGGGAAAGGTGGGTAGCCGTGAAAATTAAAAAATTTGAGGCAAGAACAGAAAAAGACGCTATAGAAAAGGTAAAGAATGAGCTTGGACCCGACGCACTAATATTGAACATTAAAACGATACAGCCTCGAGGATTTTTTGCTATTTTCCGAAAGCCCACTGTGGAAGTTACGGCGGCCTTTGAAGAGAAACAGCAAAATCATGGTAAAAAAAGGGCAAAAAAAGACCCCTCCTCTGAAGTGGCAGCAACCAAGGAGGAAACCGAGGAAAGTGTAGGCGTGGATTTTTTCAAAAATTTGGAAAAGGACAAAACCATTGTAAATCAACAGGAACTAATTAGCAGCTTAGAACAAAAGGTTAGGTCACAGGAAGAGCTTTTACAAAAAATTGCTCCACGACTTATGCTATCTAATCATAGCTTGGGGGAGGTGGAAAAATATGACAACAAAATGCTACAGTTGTTTTATGACTCCCTTGTTGAACAAGGAGTTACAAAGGAAATCGCCGAAAAACTTTTAGAAGAAGCAAGCCAAATTGAACCGGACATAAATTTGATTGTGAAAATTGTATATAATACAATTATAAACGTAATTGGAGAAGCTACTCCCATTGATTTTGAGGGAGATTTTCAGAATGAACCAAGAGTTATTAACTTTATTGGACCTACAGGTGTGGGAAAAACCACTACAATAGCAAAGCTAACCTCACATATCGTTTTAAATAAAAACATGCGAGTGGGGCTAATTACAGCTGATACTTACAGAATCGCCGCGGTAGAGCAACTAAAAACCTATGCGGAAATTTTAGGGCTTGACGTAGGAGTTGTTTTTAACGCTTCTGACCTAGTGTCCGTTATGGAGGAAATGCATGGTGAAAAGGATTTTATTTTAGTGGATACTGCCGGACGCTCACATAAAAATGCCGACAGCCTTGAGGAGCTTTATGAGCTTTTGGAGGTGAATCCCAGCAGCGAAAACTTTTTAGTATTAAGCGTAACTACAAGATATGAGGACTTAATAAATATTGTGAAAACATATGAAAGCGTAGCAGACTTTAAAATTATTTTCACTAAGCTTGATGAAACTCAATTCTATGGAAGCATATTAAACATTTGCTATTTAACCGGTAAAAAAGTTTCATACATAACAACCGGGCAAAATGTTCCTGAGGACATTGAAGTTTTGCAACCAGAAAAAATAGCAAAAGCTTTGCTAGGATTTGGGGGCGATGTATTTTGATTGACCAAGCCAATAAACTTAGAAGCATAGTGAAAACACGTTCTGAGCTGGAAGCTTTAAGCTTTGAAAAAAAGGAAATGAATGCCAGGATTATTACTATAACCAGCGGCAAGGGCGGCGTGGGTAAAACCAACTTTGCCCTAAATCTGGCAATAGAGCTTAGAAAACAACAGAAAAGAGTAACTATAATAGATGCGGATTTTGGCCTAGCCAATATTGAGGTGCTATGCGGTGTAATACCACGGTACAACTTTGGCGATGTGCTAAACAGAAACACTACCATAAAGGACGCTTTAACAAACGGCCCAATGGACGTAAAATTCATCTCCGGAGGCTCCGGACTAGGAGAACTTGCAAACCTTAGCGATGAGGAGCAGGCGGTTATATTAAATCATCTTGACGTACTCGACGACGTATCAGATATTATTCTAATTGATACAGGAGCAGGAATCTCCAAAACTGTAATTAATTTTATTAAAGCATCTAACGAAGCAATCATTATAACAACGCCAGAGCCTACCAGCATCACAGACGCTTACGCAATTATTAAGACTATTAAGGAATCAAAGAATAATATTCCAGAATTCAAAATAGTTGTTAACAGAGTGGACGACTATAAGGAAGGACTGGAAATATTTGAAAAGCTTAATAAGGTAAGCGAGCGGTTTTTGGATATTTCATTAACTCACCTTGGTTCTATTCCCTATGACAATCAATTAATTAAAGCCGTTAAGAGGCAGCAGCCGGTTAATATAGCCTTTCCAAATTGTGAGGTTGCCAAGGCTATAGAAAATATTAGTCTTAGAGTATTAAATATGAATGCGAAGTCAGTAAAAAGCGAGGACGGTATGAAGTCCTTTATTCGCAGGCTTACCAATATTTTTTCTGTATCGTAATTCATGTTTTATTAGGCTATGGGGGTTGGGGGATTGCAAGTCCCCCAAGACTTTAGTTCCCCGAGTAAATACTCTCGGCTTTCAACCGCTATATAGACACAATTCCGGAAAATATTTAAGATGCAGTTTTAATTTTAAGCCTTCCTAATATTTTCGGAATTGCCATAAAAACATGAAATGTTTGGAGAGATTTTTGTGAATATCAAGGAGATAATAAAAATAGGAGATAGAATAGAGATTACAAAGAAGTCGTCTTCCATAGCTAATACCTATGTAAGTCAGGTAGATAAAATCATTAGCGACAGGGA
>CAYWBF010000167.1:0-6278 GCA_964456085.1 uncultured Eubacteriales bacterium | reverse complement strand
AGGCTATGGAGCATATAGGCAGTTTTGCTTCCGTGACTTTTTTATTGATGTTACCTCTGAGAATAGAATAATTGAGGATAGTTTCGCAAGAGAGCTTTTGGAGAAGGGTATTGTTAGCAAAAACCTATACTATAGCTACCTTAAGGCCCTTGATGAAAAAATCGGGAGTATGGAGCAGTTTGACTTACTTACCGACGAGGGCTTGTATGAGGAGCTAAAAAGGGTTAGGGATTCTTTTTTTGATAAGAAGGTTTATGTTAAGTATAAAGAGGGGATAAGCTTTAGCGACAGTACCGTTCCTATTATTAACGGGATAGACTACTCCGCCCTTGCAGAAAGGTTTTTTCAGGAAAAAAGGTATGTTGTAATTGCTGCGGATCATTACAACCAGCTTAAGCTTGCGGCATATAAGACAAGTGAGCTTTTGTCCAAAGGTAAGGAGATTTACTTTCTTGTAAAGGAGAAGACTAATACACTTACGGTAAACCAAGAGGATTTATTAGGCTACCTTCAAAAAAATAAGGACAGGGTAGGGGAGTTATGTGACCAAATAAATGTTTTGGTCGATAAGTCTGACTGCTGCGGTTTTGATTTTTCAAGGCTTGACCTGCCTAGAGGGATTGCTTCCGAGGGATTTTTATATGTTTTTGGGGAAAGAGGACTGCTTCAAGTTAAAAACCTTAGGCTTCCGGGGTTGGTTCAGTGTAGGGCGGTTGGCTACTATGTCAGTGCCGCTCTTAATTTTATTAACAGTGCACTGGAAAATTTAATTTATGTGCCAGCAGGTTTGGATATTACGGAGTATGTGCCTTTGGTTGATGTAACCAGACTTTCGTATTTGCACCTTTATAGATTGTACAAGGCTTACGGCGAGGAAATTTACAGCTTTGCTCCAGATGAGCTTTACCGTAAATATCCGTCGGCGTTTGTAAATATTTACGATACCAGTCTGGATATAGAGGATATTGACCGATATAAGGGGGTTAATCCTTCAAGCCTTCCTCAAAGGCTTATTGATATAGAAAATTATATTAACGATAAATATAGTGGGGTTGAATATTTTTGGAAATACTATGAGTTGGAGGGTTTTGCACCGACTGCAATGCCCGTCAGCCCAGAGGAGTTCCAAAACTCCGTTTTGATGAACGGGGTGATTATAAAGGATAAGTGCCGCTCGGAGGTTTTGCTTGGGCGTGGGGGTAACAAGGAGTTGGAGAATATTTCCGGCTGTGGGATATTTTCTAATTTTTTGTTTTTTTTAACCCCAAAGCTGGCTCAGCTTTATAATAAAAAGCGTGAAGAGCGTTTGCAAGAGCAGATTTCTATAACTGGGGGGCATATAGATTACATTAAAACAGAGGGCTACGAAACATTTCCGTTGTACAATAAAAGCTGTATAGCCTTCATGAAGGACGGAAGCTTTGAGATTTTTAGCCACAGACTGCTGGGGGGAAGAATTACCCTTAACGGCTTCTCCATAACATGGGGCAGAGATAGCATAGATGATGTAAGGCTTTCCAGAGAGGTTTGCTTGTTTACGCCTATGTGTGATGACTACCCACTGGAGCAGCTTGGTAGAAGAATTAACCTTGTGGTTGTAAACTCTCAGGTTGTTGCCATTAGGCGTGGAGATGTTTTGCAGTCTAGCCTTGGGATTGTTATTTCCTTAGATACACGACTGGGTGAGGGGCTTTTGGCTTATCTTGGTCTTGAAGCTTTGGAGGGCGGGTACTTTGATACCTCCGGCTTGGGGCTTCAAATAGAGACTGAAAAGCCGGATAGTATTTCCCAAGAGCGTTGGAGTCAGGTAAAATACGCCTTTGGGGGAGGACTTCGCCTTATTGGTGATGGTACTTCCGTATTTCAGACAGAGGGCGGCTTGGAGGATAGTCTGGGCGAGGAAGGTTGGCTTACACCTCTTTCAGAGGAGACACAGGAAAGCGCCATTCATGTTTTGTCCAAGCACCCACGAACAGCTATAGGCGTAACTAAGGAAGGCGAGCTGTTTATTTTGGTTTTCTCCGGCAGAACAAAGCTGTCTGCAAGCGTGGATTATAAAGAGATGTGCATTTTGGCGCAAAAGGAGATTCCTAACATTCTTCATATGGTGAACGTTGACGGTGGTGCTTCCTCCGTGCTGGCGCTTTTCCAGCAGGGGAAAATTATGGAGCTAAGTCTGCCAGCCGCCGGGATTAATACCTCCACAGGGAAAATTCGTGATTTGTCCAGTATTTTTTATATATATCTTAACGAAAGGCAGGAAGGGTAATGATTAAATTTGGTACAGGAGGTTGGCGCTGTATTATTGGTGACGACTTTATAAAGGATAATATTTGCAAGGTGGCACAGGCTGTTGCTAACATAATGCTTAGGGAGGGGCTTGCTGAAAAGGGGACTGTAATTGGCTTTGACAGGCGGTTCTTGTCCGAGGACGCCGCTAAGTGGATTGGTGAGGTTTTTGCAGGTAACGGGATTTTTGTGAATTTCATTGATAAAATTGCTCCTACTCCTTTGGTTATGTATGCCGTGAGCAATTTGGAATGTGAGTACGGCATGGCTGTAACTGCCAGCCATAATCCGGCTAAATATAACGGAATAAAGGTGTTCACCGCCGGTGGCAGAGATGCCTCCGAGGAGATTACCGGCAAAATTGAAAAAGAGATTGAGAGCACAGGAGGATATAAGTGCCTTGATTTTGAGGCTGGAATAAAAAAAGGGTTGATTAAAATAATCGACCCTCAAAATGATTACATTGACACTATAATGGGATATATTAATGTAGAAAAAATTAAGGAAAGCAAGCTGAAAATATTACTAGACCCTATGTACGGTGTTTCAAAATCCTCCCTGCTCACTATTTTGCTGTCCTGCCGTTGTAATGTGGAGCTTATTCATGAGCGTCATGACCCGCTTTTTGGAGGGCGTATGCCTACCCCTACTTATGAGGCGCTTTATACTTTGCGTCAGCATGTGGTTGAAAAGGGCTATGACATTGGTATTGCAACAGACGGTGATGCGGACAGGCTTGGGGTTGTAGACAGTAAGGGTAATTATATTCACCCTAATGAGATTTTGGCGTTGTTGTATTATTATTTCTTGGAGTACAAGGGTGTTAGGCGTGATGTGGTTAGAAACTTGGCTACTACTCACCTTTTGGATAAAATTGCTGCGGAGTTTGGTACAGCCTGCCATGAGGTGCCTGTTGGATTTAAATATGTAAGCAGCAAAATCGATGAGGTTGACGCAATTATTGGTGGAGAAAGCAGCGGCGGCTTGGCTATTAACGGGCATATAAAGGGCAAGGACGGCATATTTGCAGCTTGTCTTTTAATAGAAATGGTTGCTGTCACAGGAAAGTCCCTTAATGAGATAATTAATATGCTTTACGACCGCTACGGCAGAACCTACATGACAGAAAGCAGCTTGGTTTTCACAAACGAGCAAAAGACGGTAATAATGGACAAGCTGTATAAGCAGAGGGTTAACGTGCTTCCGGCTTTACGCAAGGTTGAAAAGACGTCTTATATGGACGGATTAAAGCTTTATTTTGAGGACGGTTGGGCAATTATTCGTTTCTCTGGTACGGAGCCGGTGCTTCGGATTTTTGTAGAGCTTCCTGATAGAGGGCTTGCATTGAAGGTTTCTGATGAAATTGGAGAGATTGTTAAGGGTCTTTGCTAAATAAAAAAATGGCGTACGCAGGTTTTTGCGATACGCCATTTTTTTGTTTATAAAAGGGTAATTATTAATAATTGCCCTTTTTTTATTGTAATATAAAAACTGTCGCCGTTGGTTACGTTGCTGACGCCTCTTGCTTCTCCAAGACGCAGGGATTCGTTTTTGAGGGGATATTTCAAGCCGTGGGTAGTGACGCCCTCTACTACAGGAGAAATAGGTATTAAGGATACAGTGGCACCCGGCTTTGATTTTTTCTCAAATTTGCCTTCCCCTAGCTCAATAATGGCTTGGTCTCCTACTAACGCCGCCTTTATGCCCTGTTCCTTGGCGGTGATAAGGGCGAGGGCGTTTGCAAAGAAGTGGTCGGGACGGCCGCCCATGCCTCCGAAAATAAGCGCTTCCCGTACCCCGGCTTTAGCCGCATGAACTAAGGCAAGCTCTAGGTCAGTATAATCCTTGTCCGTGGGGAATGTAATAAACTCCACATGGCTTGTAACAAGACGAGAAAAAAGTGTGTCCTCCTGTGATGAGGCGGTCTTGGGTGGCACAGGCTTTTTAAACTCCCTGTATTTTTGCAAAAGCGAAGGGTCTACCGAATCAAAGTCTCCCAGAACAAAATCCGGAATAAGCTGCAGCCTGTCCACATGCCTTAAGCCGCCGTCGGCACAGATGATTAGCTCTGCATTTTTCAAATACTCCTTGGTTTTTTCGTAATTATTTATTTCACCGTTGGCAAAAATAGCAGCCTTCATGTAAATCACACCCTTTCAGATGCACACCTTTCCAGCTTCAAAATCCTCTATCTTCTTATAAAGCTCCTTAACAGCGGCAAAGGAATCTTCCCTGCCAAATACCCCGGAGCCGACAACAGCTACGTTTACCCCGGATTTATATACCTCGACTATATTTTGGGCGGTTATTCCCCCGTCCATTTCAATATCCAACGCCAATCCCTTTGTATCAGCTATCTCCCTAAGCCGTCTAGCCTTGTCTAAGGCAGAGGGCATAAACGCCTGCCCCCCAAAGCCCGGCTCAACGGACATAATTAAAACCATATCCACCAAGGGCAGAATATCAAAAACAGCATCAACCTCCGTAGAGGGCTTAAGTGTAACGGCGGCTCGTTTACCAAAGCTTTTGATTTGCTTTATAGCAGCCTCAAGGCATAGGTCTGCTTCAACATGTACGTTAATTATATCAGCCCCGGCTTTCGCAAATACTTCAATATATTTTTCCGGCTCCGAAAGCATTAAATGAACATCAAATACAAGCCGTGAAGCTTTTCGTATGCTTTGGATAACGGGAACCCCCAGCGAAATATTGGGCACAAAGTGTCCGTCCATTACGTCGATATGCAGGTAATGAGCACCGGCCCTTTCTACAATACTAATTTCCTCCCCAAGGCGGGCAAAATCCGCCGATAAAATAGATGGCGCAAGCTTAAACATAAAGTCCTCCGATAAAAATTATTATGCAAATAATTCGCTTAAAAGTTATTTTCTGAAATAGCACTGTTAACGTCCCACTCAAAAATATTTGAGTATCTACGTCCCATAGCGTAAAGCTCTGTCCATTCGGGCAGTCTTGCCACACGGATAAAGCGTGCCCCCAGCTTTTCGCAGGTGCGCTTAGATGGGAGATTATCTTTATCATTTGTGATTAATACTTTATCCATTCCGTGAGCTTTTATTAGGGGGAGGAGCAAACGGCAGGCTTTTTCTGCATAGCCGTGACCTCTGTGCTCCTCGTCTATGTTGTAGCCTATATTTCCTCCGTAATAAAGACCGTCCGTAAAGCCTATTCTAAAATTTATATTGCCAATGGCTTGGCCGTTTTTCATTATGCTGAATACATACTGCGGAACATACTTTATTTCGGGATTACCCGGAGTTTTTTCTGTGCAGACAAGCTCAATCTCGTCGTTGGAAAGCTTGGGCACCTCCAAAAAATCGCCGACTAGGGGCTGCTTATAAAGCTCATCTTTAACAATCCCGTAGGAGCCGCTGTCTTGAAAGCCTAATCGGCAGCGGTATTTTTTCTTTGCAATACCCTCAAACTCCATTCCGGCCTTTTCCATTACCCTGCCCGAGGCTGGGTTATTGACGGAGTGATAGGCTTCTATGCGGTTAAGACCTACGTCAATCATCATAAAATGTATAACTGCCTTTAAGGCTTCGGGGACATAACCATTGCCCCAAAAGGCACGTCCTATACAGTAGCCTGCCTCGGCCTTCTCGTCTATGTCGCTAACTCCAAGAGCACCTATGCTGCCTATTAATTCACCGGATTTTAGGCATATGCCCCAGTGGTAGTAGTTGAGGTTTTCGTATTCTGATAGACACATTTCTAAATAGGATTGAGTTACCTCCACATTTTTATGTGTGTCCCACCGCATATATTTTGCAACCTCGTCATCGTTAGCCCAATTATTAAACATGGCAGGTGCGTCCGAGACTTCTAATCTTCTTAATATCAATCGCTCTGTTTCAATACGCTCTGTTCCAATATGCTTCATGTTTAATCCCTCCTGGGTAGAATTTTTCAGGATTGCTGTTATAAGAAATATATCATAACATAAAGATAAAAATATTCACATAATT
>CAYWBF010000166.1:0-6306 GCA_964456085.1 uncultured Eubacteriales bacterium | reverse complement strand
AGATATTTGTCAGGCTCTACCCAAGAAAAGGTTGATACATATTCTGCACGAGCTTGGTATTCGGAGCACCAGACGGGTTTGGCCGTAGATATTTCAGAGTACAACGGAGCATATAATCGCATTGGTAACATGCCACAATATGCCTGGATACCAGAAAATGCTCCGGAATACGGGTTTATTGTACGATATACGGATGGTGGCGCCGCTGTTACAGGTTATCAGTCGGAGCCGTGGCATCTTAGATATTTGGGAGTTGAGCTGGCAAAGGCTGTACATACTTCCGGACTTACATATGATGAGTTTTACATAAAATATTTAGAGAATAATATACCCATAATCGAAAATACTGCCCACGACATACCAACAGTGGAAGCCAACCAGCCCGTAACGGAAGCTAATCCCCAAGCCGAAATATTGGAAGAAGATGAAATAATAACTCCTTCGGCCGTTATTAACGGAAATAAAGTATTTATTCCTTGGACCTTTAATATTTACGATAAGCCTGATTTTAGGTCAGAGGTCATGGGAAAATTTTCACCACAATTCGCTACAATTGTTTCTTACGGTGAAAACGGCTGGGTTTTGATTCAGACTGGCAAGGGTGACTTTTGGGCGAATTTTGTAACAAACAGCTTCTATATCTCTCATGGCTTTTGGTCATATGAAAATATTTCAAAAAAATCAAATCCAAAATTTCATGAGGCGCAATTGGTAAGAGTCGTTGGAGAATTTGAAAACGGTTTTGTTAAAATTAAAACTGATGAAGGCTATAGATATACAAGCCTTTTAAAAAATTAACATTACAAAATAAAAAATCTATCCTTAAGTCTACTTTGCTTTAGCATTTAGCAGATTACGGATAGATTTTTTTATTTTCTTATTTATTTTGTTTTACGTCAAATTTATCCTAGCATATATGCTTTGCATCTTGGTATCAACGTTTGCTATGTTTTCGGCGCACTCAAGAAGCTCCTTCTGTAAATCGGCTTTTACGTCCGAGTGGGATTTATATTTTAATTGATGCTCAAGGCTCGCCCAAAAATCCATTGCAATGGTGCGTATTTGTACCTCAACAGGCACACGTCTTGTATCCCCAGACAAAAACACCGGCACTGATACCACAATATGCAGACTGCGATAGCCGTTTGGCTTTGGGTCTTGAATATAGTCTGTCCGCTTAATCAAGCTTATGTCGTCCTGCTTTAGCAGAAGCTCCGCAATCTTATACACGTCATTTATGTAGTAGCATATAACCCTAATGCCTGCTATGTCAGTCAAATGCTTCATGGCTAATTCAATGTCAGCTTCATGGCCTTGGCGAGCTAACTTTTCTATTATGCTTTGGGGCTGCTTAAGGCGGCTTTCCATGTGATGAATTGGGTTGTGAGCGTAATTCACATGAAATTCATCGTCCAGTATTTCAAGCTTTGTGCTAACCTCTTTAATGGCTGCGTTATACACCTGCTGCATTTCTACTAAGCTTTTTATAGTCTTAAGCATTTTTTCAGATGAGGCATTTAATATGGCCGCTCCAAATTTAAAATCATCTAGATTTATCTTTCCTTTTCTTTCGAGTATCATTTTTTCCTCCAAGCTAAAACCTGTGCTATGGTTTTTATTTCGATTATATCAGAAAAATCATTATTATCCCAACAAAAACCCAAATCTTCGCCTTAATTCTACACAACAACTTACAGGCAAATAAATAAGGGCTGAAGCTAATCGTCGTTTAGCTTCAGCCCATTTTTATTTTATTCATAAAAATACCGTTTGGCTACTACTTATTATCCCAGAAGTTCTTTATACTCCCATACTTCTCCAAAGTATTTCCGCTATTTATAGCATGAGTAACAGCAACACCGGCGCAAGAGCTGCATAGATAGTCCGGGGCAACTATGGCAATTCTCTTGTCAATGGGATGCCTAGTTACAGTTGCCTCACTAATTGGCTCGTATACGGGGGAAGGCTGAGTATCGTAGCTGGTGTAGTAGTTTTGAATGTCTACATAATCAGCCAGATTGCTCCAATATTCCAAAAACCCTTCCTTCTCATGGATATTTACGCTGTTAGCCAAAAAACTTACCCTAAGAGCAGGTAGAGGACTGCTCCCTCTTATCTTTAAAAATGTCTTAACATTATCCAAAAGTCGGCTAAGCTGCCCTCCACGCATTTTAAAGTAGGTTTCCTCTGAAACAGCGTCTATGGACACGCAAAAATGTGTTACACCTGCGTTAATAACCATTTCCGATGCCTTAGCGTCAAGGAGCAACGCATTTGTGTGGAGAAAAATATCCATAACCCCTGCCTTTTTAAACTCCTCGGCGGCAGTGCTTACATACTCCTTATCAATAAGCGGCTCGGAGCAGCCACCCAAATTCACGGCGGCAAGCCTATGAAGTGCGCACTCCTCCACGATTTTGTCCAGAGTTCTTCTGTCCATAAGGGCGTTGCTTCGCTTTCTGCCTATGGAGTGGCAGGAGACACAGCTTATATTACACAAATCTCGTAGGTCAATGTCGATTTCCAAGGGAAAGGGAAGCCTGCCGGACATTTCCGTGGCGTTGTACAGATTTCTGTATTCAAGGTATCTGTCACCGAATTTTTCTGTCATCAAAACATCGTATGGTCTCATAGATTTTCCTTTCGTATACTCCACCGGAATTGCTTTTGTAAAATACTTTATAAAAATCTTATTTCAAATTATCAACCACAGATGAAAAGCTGTCAATATCTACCTTTCCGGCTCTGCAATTATTTATAAGCAGCAGCTTGGATATTTTATCAAACTTCACTGTGTTGTCGCTGACAAAAAATTTGTGCTGCGGCTGCTTCCCAGAGGTGTTAATCAAATTATTTTTTTCCAATTGCTCCTTCATTTTGAGTGCCGTCATTAATGAAGGGTTAACAATTCGTATGTTCCCCACAATATCCTTTATACACTTTATCAAAAACGGATAGTGAGTACAGCCCAAAAGCAGAGTGTCAATATCCTTGTCGATTAGCTCCTGTAGATAAATTTCTGCCGTAAGCCTTGTAACGGTGTTTCCTGTCCAGCCCTCCTCTACAAGAGGCACAAACAGCGGACAGGCCTTGCTGTACACCTTTATGTCGCTGTTTTTTTCATGAATAAGCCGCTCATAGGCTTTGCTTCGGATTGTGGCCTCGGTGCCTATTACTCCGATGGTTTTTGTATCCTCCATAGAAAGAGCGTCCAAAACCCCGGCTGACACAACCTCCACCATAGGCAGGCTTACACACTCCTTAAGCTCCCCGTAGCTGTTGGAGCTTACGGTATTACAAGCTACTATAATAGCCTTAACATTATTGCTTACTAAAAAATTTACTATCTGCTTGGAAAACTTAGTTACCGTTTCCTTTGACTTAGAGCCATATGGAACACGGGCTGTGTCGCCAAAGTAAATTATTTCTTCATTAGGGAGGGTTTTAATTATTTCAGCAACCACTGTAAGGCCGCCGATACCGGAATCAAAGATTCCTATAGGTGAATTTGCATTTGCCACTTATTAAAAGCCTCCTTATATATACTCTCTAAAGGATTCCATTATATTGATGCGGACATAATTAATTTATCCAGCAAATCAGTAACAGGAATACCCTCCTGCTCCCAAAGAGTAGGATACAGGCTAATTGCTGTAAACCCGGGCATAGTATTAATCTCGTTAAAGATTATCTTACCGGCCTCGTCAACAAAAAAGTCCACACGAGATAGCCCTCTGCCGTCTACCGCATCAAAAATAGCCACAGCAGAGCGCCGTATCTCCTGGGCAGTCTCCTCGGGCAAATCTGCCGGTACAATAGTTTGAGAAGCCTTATTATTGTACTTGGCATCGTAGGTGTAAAACTCATCGGCAGCAAGAACTTCTCCAACACAGCTTGCCAATGTGCCGGATTTTTCATATTTCAGCACAGCGCACTCAAACTCACGACCTACAATGCATTTCTCCACAATAATCTTTCTGTCCACCAAAAAGGCTTTTTTAAGCGCATCAGAAAGCTCATCTTTGCACTTCACCTTGGAAATACCCACAGACGAACCGGCATTTGCAGGCTTAACAAAGCATGGATAGCCGATTTTGTAGCGCACCAGCTTTTTAATCTCGTCAAAATCCTCATTACCGTTGCTGTACAAGCATATATAATCCGCCTGGTTAATTTTCAACCCCTTGACAATCGCCTTAGCGAACGCCTTATCCATGCAAATAGCGGAGGTATCTGTGCCGCAGCCCACATAGGGTATGCCGGAAAGCTCAAAAAGCCCCTGAATCTTTCCGTCCTCACCGTAAGCCCCATGCAAAACAGGAAAAATAACATCAAGTGGTATAACCTTAACCTTATCAGACACAATCCGCAGTACACCCTTGTGGGTTTTGTCCGGGCTGAGTATGGCAGGGGTTCCGTATTTATCCCAGTTAAGATTTCTTATGTTGTCTAAATGACCGTCGTAAAGAAGCCATTTGCCCTCCTTGGTGATATAAATGGGAACGATATTATATCTTTCAAGAGACATATTGGAAATAATATTAGCCGCCGAAGCACAAGACACCTCATGCTCCGGCGACTCACCTCCAAAAATTATTGCAACGGTGATTTTGCTCATTGGCTTACTCCTTAAGATTTTTATTATTCAAGGCTTTTCAAACCTACAGAGTTAATAAGATTCCATGGCTTGTTAAAGTGTGGCTGGAAGAACTGGTCTACAAACGCCAGCTCAGTTATGGTCATTTTCTTCTGAATACAAACAGATACAAGGTTCATAAGCTGGGTATAGTCCGCCTTGGCACAAATTTGCGCTCCAAGTATTTCCTTAGTTTCGCTGTGATAAACCACCTTTACAGTAGCCGGGTCGTAGGAAGGCATAAACTCCGGCCTGTAATTATCTGTAAGGCATACAGATTTCACACTTATCCCCTTATCAGCAGCGGCAGTCTCGGTTAAACCTGTTGCGGCTATGCAGTAGTCATAAATTTTGATACCGGAGGTTGCTTGAGTACCCATATATTTAATTTTTTGTTCCTTTAGGTTAACAGCTACAAGGGTGCCCATTCTTACAGCGTTTGTTGCCAGAGGGATATATTCTGCCTTTTGGGTAGGGTTATAGAAAATAGCAGCGGAGTCGCCGGCAGCAAAAACGTCCTTATGGCTGGTTCTCATGTATTCGTCTACAATAATTGCGCCGTTTCCAAGCATATCAAGCTTTCCGGCAAAAAGTCCTGTATTTGGCTTAAAGCCGATGCACAGTATTACTAAGTCAGTGCTATACTCGCCCTTATCGGTAACAACAGCACTAACCTTACCGTCGCCCTTAAATTCAACAACCTTTTCCCCAAGGGCAAACTTTACTCCTCTTTGCTTAAACTCATCTTCAACAAGGTCGGTGAATTGTGCGTCAATATATTTGCTCAAAATACGTTTTTCCAAATCAATCAAGGTAACAGACTTGCCGTTCTGCTCAAAAGCTTCTAAAAGCTCAATACCAATATAGCCGCCGCCTACAACCACAACATTTTTGGCATCCTTGGACTGCTCAATAATTTGCTTTGCATGACTGTAGTTTTTACAGAGCAGTATATTTTCCAGATTAACCCCTGGGAATGGAGGCACTATTGGCCATGAACCAGTAGTAACAACTAATTTATCATAGCTGTCGCTAAATTCTTCGCCTGTCTCAAGGTTTTTAACAAGCACTGTCTTTTGCTCAAGGTCTACGTTCAAAACGTCATGGCACATTTTTGTAGTTACACCAAGCTCCGCCAAAGCCTTGGGGGAGGAATAAAATAAATCCTTTGGCTCTTTTACTACGCCACCTACATACAACGCTATACCACAGGAAAGGAAGGAAATATTGTCATTTCTCTCATAAACAGTTACGGAAACATCCTCATGAAACTTTTTAATGTTAACAATAGCAGCAGTGCCGGCATGTGTACAGCCGATTACGATTACCTTCATATGCTCATCTCCTTAAAATGTATATTGCAAATATTTTAGCATTATTCACAAAGCTTTGTAAATGGTTTATTTGTTAAAAGGAATATCCAAAAATGTATTTGGCACTTCCCCAGTAATAATAGTATTAACAATAGGGATTTTTTTGATATAGCAACCTCATCGGCAATAAGCGGATTAACAACTCGAAGGGTAGTATCCACAGTAAGCCAAACCTGAAAATTTATTTGATTAATTCCAGCGGACTCAAACTTAGTCTCATAGTCCACAGTCACATTCCCCATTGGAAGCAACGAAATAGTATAAGTAGGCCCAACATTTGAAAGTGCATCTATACCC
>CAYWBF010000165.1:0-6312 GCA_964456085.1 uncultured Eubacteriales bacterium | reverse complement strand
AATTTTTAAAAGTCAAGGGCAGAAGCTTAAAAAATTTTTACACTCACAAAAAATAGTGGGAGCACAGGCAATAAAAAGCCTATTACATAAGGGGCGCTGGTTGTGAGTGTAAAAATTTTTTTGCGTCCCTTGACTTTTAAAAAAGCTTTTGCGGCTGTTAACCAAAAATCTTTAAGGATCTGCATTCACCCAACACCCTGCCTAAATTTAAAAATAATTATTGAAATATTCAAAAAAATATAATAGAATCATTTTGAGGTGTTGCTTTTATGAATATAACAGTTGACGGATTGTATAATGAAATATTATCAAGCCTTGAATCTCGCCTTAGAATCCCTTTGGTTGTCAAAAAAAGACAGCCTGCCGGCCAAGAAGCTTCCGGGGAAAAAGCGAGTGAGGTTCAGCCTTTTGATCAGGTTTTGAATACCTTTCTTAAAAACAACGTTTCCGATGACCAAGCTAAGGCAGCTATTACTGATGCTATTGCTGACGCTTCAAAAAAATATAACGTTGATCCTAATCTTATAAAGGCTGTCATTCGGCAGGAAAGTAATTTTTCTACTGATGCCGTGTCCTCTGCCGGAGCTATGGGGTTAATGCAGCTTATGCCCGGTACCGCAAAATACTTAGGGGTAACGGAGCCTTTTAGTATTGAGCAGAATATTGAAGGCGGCACTAGATATTTAAAGGAAATGCTTGAGCGCTTTGATGGTAACACCAAGCTTGCACTAGCTGCTTACAACGCAGGGCCGGGTGCTGTGGAAAAATATGACGGAATCCCGCCCTACGCCGAAACCCAAGGATATGTACCAAAGGTTTTAGGGTATAGAGAACAGTACCTTATGGAGCAGTATGCTTCAAATAACAAGAAAAAATAATCTTAAAATTCAAACCAACGGTAACGTTGGTTTTTTATTTTCAATAAACAGTTTATTTACTTATTATATATCACCACATCTATTTTTAAAAGAAATTTTTGACTGGTTCAAATATGTGTTACCCATATCTAAAATAAAAAAAGCCCTGCCTAAGGGCGAAGGAGGTTCTGATGAATATATTGCTTGTAGAAGATGATTCAGTTATTGCCTCTGGACTGTGCTACGCACTGGAGACAGAGGGATATTCGGTTATTCATTGTCTTAACGTTGCAGAAGCGGCTAATGCTATAAAAATTAATGCCTTTGACCTTGCCATATTAGACGTAACCCTGCCCGACGGTACAGGCTTTGACGTTTGCCGCTGTATAAAAGGCCGTGCCAATACCCCCGTGATTTTCTTAACAGCAGTAGATGATGAGGTAAATACTGTTATGGGGTTGGAGCTTGGGGCAGATGATTATATTACTAAGCCCTTTAGGGTTCGTGAATTGCTTGCACGCATAAAGGTTGTGCTTAGAAGAAATGGAGTGGAGACTGCTGCAAATGTTTCCGAGCTGTCTGGTGGACTTCGTGTTGACATGGCAAAGGGTATTGTTACAAAAGATGGCAAGGAGATTATGCTGTCTGCCTTGGAGTATAGGCTGCTGCTTACTTTTTTGAATAATCGTGGGCAGATTCTTTCCCGTGTTCAAATATTGGACAGCCTATGGGACGTTGGTGGCAACTTTGTAAACGACAATACACTGTCCGTATATATAAAGCGCCTTCGGGAGAAGCTGGGCAGTGAAAGCCTTATAACCACACTACGGGGTATAGGGTACAGAATGGAGTGAAAATATGCTTAGAAACAAGGAGATAGCCATAATTTCAGTAGTGCTGTTTATCTTGGGCGTGTTAACCGTTTTCATTAGTTATAATATTAATGTCCTTGCCGGATTTGTTTGTTTTGCAGGCATGACGGCGGTAAACGCTGTCTTTTTTTGGTTTACTCGTAAGCGGTACAAGGATATTGCTTCTCTTTCTGCTTACCTTAACGGGCTTATTAGCGGAAAAATGCCTGTTCATGGGAATACGGAGGGGGAGCTTGGCATTTTAAAGAGTGATATATATAAGCTTGCCTCAAGGCTGACGGAGCAGGCTGCAACACTTCAAAAAGAAAAAACAGCTCTACAAGAGCTGCTTTCGGATATATCCCATCAGCTTAAAACTCCCCTAACCTCCCTTTCGGTCATGGCAGAGCTGCTTCAAAATGAAAACCTACCTATGGGTAAGCGCCAAGAATTTTGTCAGAACCTTATTAACAGCATTTCTCGCATGGAGTGGCTTATATTAAGCCTACTCAAAATGGCTAAAATTGATTCGGGTTCTGTTTCGTTTATGAAAGAGCCTGTTATGGTAAGGGATTTATTTTCCTCAGTTGAAAAATATCTTGGCTTGGTGGCTGAGATGAAAAATGTAAGGCTTTTGTGGGAGGGTGATGATTTCACAGCTGTATTATGTGACCGAAACTGGACGTTAGAAGCGATGTCCAATATTACAAAAAATGCGCTGGAGCATAGTAAGGAGGGTGGTGTGGTGACTATTGGCTGCGGCGAGAATAATTTGTTTTCATTTATTACGGTAAGTGATAGCGGCAAAGGTATTGCCTCGGAGGATTTACCCCATATTTTCAAGCGCTTTTATAAATCAAAGCACGCCTCACCAGATAGTATTGGTATTGGGCTACACTTAAGCCTGGCAATTATGCAGCGTCAAAACGGGGATATTGAAGTTAAAAATCTTCCGGAGGGCGGCGCAAGTTTTGTATTAAAGCTTTTTAAGTGACAAAATTGTCACCTTATATGTCACTGGGTAGTCACCTTGCTGATGTATGATATTTTTGAGGTGAATATTATGGAAATTTTAAAAGTAGAAAATTTATCAAAGGTATACGGCAAAGGCGATACAGCCGTTAACGCCCTTAGCAACGTGTCATTTTCGGTACAAAAAGGAGAATTTGTGGCTATTGTAGGGCCTTCCGGCTCGGGTAAGTCTACACTTTTGCATCTTCTTGGAGGAGTAGACTCCCCTACAACGGGGAAGGTATTTATTAACAACACAGATATTTACAGCCTTAAAGAATCGGAGCTGGCTATTTTCAGACGGCGGCATATGGGGCTTATTTATCAGTTTTACAATCTTATCCCTGTGCTTAATGTTGTGGAAAATATTACTCTGCCCCAGCTTTTGGACAAACGAGCCGCAGACCCAGAGTATTTACAGGATATTATCAAAACTATTGGCTTAAGCGACAGGCAGAAGCACCTGCCAAACCAGCTATCCGGAGGGCAGCAGCAACGGGTTTCTATAGGGCGTGCCCTTATTAACACCCCGGCAATTATGCTGGCAGACGAGCCAACAGGCAACCTTGACTCAAAAAACAGCAAAGAGGTGCTGGAACTGCTTAAATACTCCAACAAGCGATTTAACCAAACACTACTTATCATCACCCATGATGAGAATATTGCACTACAAGCCCAGCGTGTCATTGCCATAGAGGACGGCCAGATTATTCGTGATGAGGTGGTGAGGGCATGAATATAACGAGTAAATTAGCCCTAACTCAACTGCGAATGAACATACGGCGAAGTCTGCTTACCATTTTGGGCATTATATTGTCTGTTGCTATGATTACTGCGGTGTGCGGCTTTGTTGAAAGCACCAAGGATATGCTGAAAACCACTGTGCTGGTAAAAAAGGGCAATTGGCATATGAGTATAGCCGAAGTTTCTGATGCAGAGATGGAATTGCTTAAAGGTGAGCCTCTTATTTATGGTGTTACAACGGGAGAAGCCTTGGGAATGCAGTTCGTATATTTTCGATTTGAGAAATTAACAAAAAACTACCAAAAGGTAGGGCTTGATATAGCACAGAGGTATGGGCTTGAAAAGCATATTTTGCAGTTTAATACGGAACTTATAGCTTTGGAAGGGGTAATCGCTAGGGACCGAGTGACAGTAACCCTATACTCCCTAGCTGCCATTTTAATAGCTATTATCGTTATTGGCTCTGTTATTGTCATTGCCAATGCCTTCTATGTTTCTTCCTCGGAGCGTATATTACAGTTTGGCATACTTAAAAGTGTTGGTGCTACAAAGGAGCAAATTCAGTGGTCGGTTTTGGCAGAGGCTTTTTTCCTTGCTCTTGCCGCTATACCTATTGGCTTGTTGGCTGGGGTATTTGTGCAGTGGTTTGCGCTTAGTATAGCTAACGTGCTTCTTAAGGAAATTAATGAGCTTAATAATGGTTGGCTCACTATGCGTGTGGTGCTTTCGCCATTAGCTATAGTGGTGGCTGTATGTACCTCCCTTTTAACCATTTTACTGTCGGCATGGTTTCCGGCGCTTAAGGTATCTAAAATAAGTTCTATAGAAGCCATTCGCTTAAGCGGCGAAATAAAGCTTACAGAAAAAAATGTCCGTGCTTCTAGGCTTGCAGAAGGTTTATTCGGATTTGAGGGTGCTCTCGCCAGTAAGTTTCTAAAAAGGAACAGTACAAAGTATAGGGCTACTGTAATTACATTGGTAGTGAGCATGGTTTTGCTTGTAGCTGTTTCTACTTTTGTAGGATTGCTTGTAACCGCAGCAGGTAAGATGTATGCTGTTACAAATGAGAATGTTCTTATTCGTTTAGCTAATGAGAATGATGGTTTAAAAAAGGAAGCTATGGAAGCTGTATATGGTTTATCCGGCGCAAGTAAGCGCACAATTTCCTTGCTTTCTTTTGAGGGAGAAATATCTGATGCTTATTTAACTGCTGAATATAAAGCTTTTCTTGAGCAATTCAACATGTACAGCGGCGGTAATGACACTGTGAAGGTAAAGGTGGTTTTGCACAGCATCAGCGATGAGGAGTACAATGTTATAGCACAAAGCATAGGCGGTCAGCCATCCTCTATTCTCATTAATAAAACAGGCTTGATAGAGATTGGGAGCAAATATACCATTTTTGAACCGCTTAATTTCTCTGGGGGAATGAGTATCTCTTATAAAGACGGAAATGGAGAGGCTTTAAGTTTAGATGCCAGCCTTACGGAGATTCCGTCGGAATTGGTTGACGTAGATGCTATATGTGTGAATTTATTGGTTTCCCAAGGTGTTTTTCACGCTATTGCCACTGAATTAGGTGCAAATATAGAATATTATATTTTTGCTAATGCAGAAAACCCCGACGAATTTTCCAAGGCATGCATAGATTTGCTTAAGATTCGTTTTGATAACGAAAAAGCTTATTTCGTGGTTAACTACGAGCAAATAGAGCGTTACAACAAAAGCATCCGCCTTGTTATGCAAATATTTTTCTATGGCTTCATAGCCATGCTTTCTTTAATAGGCGTAACAAACGTAGTATCTACCATAAGCGGCAGCATGGCTCTTAGAGCCACAGAATTTGCCATGCTATCCTCCGTTGGCATGACTAGGGAGGGTTTGAAAAAAATGCTAAGCTATGAAAGCTTGCTCTTTGGTATTAAGGCTATTTCTATTGGCTTGCCAATATCATTTTTGGTTTCATGGGTTATTAACACAGCGTTGGGGTTTAGCTTTGAATTTGGTTTTTATATTCCTTGGCACAGCATAGTCATAAGCATAGCCGCAATTTTTGCCCTTACCTTTGCAACTATGAGATTTTCTGTTGCAAGGTTTGAAAGGGTTAGCATTGTTGAGGCGTTAAAGCTATAAAAGAACGCCCTATGTAAATATTATGAGAAAGATGCAGGTGAATAGCTTGAATAAAAATGCGCCTATATATAGAATACTTCCCTTTTGTCTTACCATAGGCTGTTGTATACTTGTTATATATTTTACGGTAAATGCTAGATATTTAAGCTATTGCACTGTTGTACCTCAGATGAAAAAAGTATCTCAAGGCAAGGCTATAGCCGGTATTACGGTTCGTACAAACCCAGAAGTAGTTTTTTATGTAAATCTTAAAGATAACAACTTGAATAAAGACGAGCTATTTGAATTGGGACTAAGCCTAACGCCTGTTGTTGATGAATACTTGCCGCCTATTACAAAAAAATACGGTGATGTATATGTTAGGGTTAATATTGTAATACCGCCTATGCAGTATTTGAATATGAAATTTGGGTACTTGTTTTCGGGTAAATTTAATATTGAGACAGAGGTGTTTGATTGGACTTATAAGGGTAGAGATTAGCCTATAATGGGAACAATGTTTAAAAGCATTGATTATTTCAAGTAGTTTTTGCGTTTTTATTGTAGTAATATTAAGCGAGCCTGTAAAAAATTTTCTGTAAACAATCCTTCCATGGTAAAATAAAAAATGGAGGGATTTTTTCATGTCAAAAAAAAATAGGCTAACGCCAGAAAAAAGAGAATTTATAAGAGAACTGATTGAGATGTATGATGTAAAAACTGCAAGGGATATTCAT
>CAYWBF010000164.1:0-6317 GCA_964456085.1 uncultured Eubacteriales bacterium | reverse complement strand
ATGGTAGTTAGAGCTGCAAGTCCTTTTAAAGCTTTTTTCATGTTAATCCCCCTAATAAAATATGTTTTTAAAAACTATATAATATATATACTGGCTATTGATACAGCCAAGATATATTAATGAAGCCGTTAGAAATATTAGTAAATGGCAGGCCTGCTTTTTCGCAGAAAATCTCGCCTGTATATTTGTTAAATAATATAGGGTATCTTTCAAACTTTTCAAGCTTGTAAACATAATAACGCCCTATATCAAAATTAGCGTAATATACCGCCTGTGAATCATAGTCCTCTTTAATCTCACTGAAATCCTCATTTATTACCTTTAAATACTCTAAAAGCTGGCTATAAGCATCGGAAGATGCTTTTTTTATTTTTGTAAGCCCTTCATCTACAGAATATATTTTTTCCTTATCCGTTGTCTTTTCCACTACAACAACGCTTACATTTTCTCTAGCCAAATATCTCGTACCATACTGTGCAGTATTAATGCTGGTTTCATAATTTAGCATAGGTATATACTGCACAGTGGCTCCTAATGCTTCCACAATAAAGCGTAAGGGCACATAAGTTTTTGAGTCAACAAGCATTGCAGAACAATCTAAAGTTTGTTGCTTACCGTTTACATTAGCTTTATCGCTATTAATTTTTAATTGTATTTCAATATCCGTATCCGTTATTTTTATGTCCCTTGTTTTATCGTCATAATACACTTTTGCACCAAGGCACTCTGAAATCGTTCTTACAGGCACCAAAGTTCTTTCATTCTCAACTAAAATAGAAGGATTAGGCACAAAACCACCGTTTATCATTAAAAGCCGAACAGTATCATTAAGACCTGTTTGCTCTCCTCCGATATTATCGTATTCAACCTCATAAACACCTATCCCCTGTGGGTCATCGTATATGGCTACATCAGGGTTATTTGCAGACCAATACGGATTTTGAGCTTCATTAGCTGCAAACACAGGCTTAGCGCTTAAGCCTATGAATAAACATAGTACATAAAAAATAATTTTTTTCATCTTACTCCTCCTAGAAAGTTATATTGTTGGTTTGCGCTATAACGGTAAAGTAATTAATATCTAAGATAATACATCTGAATTTTTGGCAATGATATTAAATAAATAGATTAAGCGCCAAAAAATAGTATTCGTTGTATAATAATTTTTATCTACAAAAAATAGAGAACGTTAACAAATAGGTAAAATATATAAAAATTTTAAAGCATAATCGCAAAATTTGCAACTTAAAAAAAATTTGCCATGTCGCTGAAAATACAGGTAAGATAAAATAAACAAGGAGGAAATGTATGAATTCATATGTATTTGGTCTTCAAGAATTACACAAAACAAAACTTGCCGGATGAAAGGGCACGAGTTATTTTAAATATGGAGGAGGCTGAATTAGAAGAGGGAGACATACTTGTAACTTCATTTACCGATCTTAGCTGGACACCTTTGTTTGTGGCTGTTAACGGTTTAGTGACCGGAACAGAGGGGTATGTAGAAATTCTGCAATAGAGCAATCAGAAAAAATAGTAGTACCCAAGAAAGTCCGCCTAAGTAAATTTTGTGCGGTTTTTTTGTATGACAAAAAACTCACGACTAGGGTAGGGTGGAAGTCAAAGGGACGAATTAAAATATTTCTCATAATGGTTTTCATCTATTGACCAATTCGGTTTATAATGATATACTCGGCTTAACCGAATCGGTTAATATAATGAGGTGATGAAATTGGAAAGATTTTTAGCACTGCCGGAGAAAAGACAAAATGTGATTGTTGATGCGGCAATGAGCTTATTTGGTGCAGTAGGGTATAAAAAAGGGTCGGTCGCAGACATCGCACGTGCAGCAGGTATTTCAAAAGCAATGGTGTTCTACTACTTTGGAAGCAAGAAGGCGCTTTACCTTTACCTTAATGAGTTCTCGGGAAATGTATTAAAGAACGAAATATACGGAAGGCTCGACCCGTCTGTGACGGATTTCTTTGAGATAATCAAACTTTCAAGCGAAATTAAGCTATCTGCACTAAAAAAGTACCCTGCAATATTGTCATTTCTTACAAGCATGTATTTTGAAACGGACAAAGAGGTTGCCGAGGACATTAAGAGGGTGATAGCAGAGGGGGAAGCCTATAGTATGTCCTTTGTGTTTGACAAAATTGAAACCCATAAATTTAAGGAGGACGTTGACCCAGAGCTTGTGTTGAGGATTCTCACTAACTATACGGAAGGTTATTTGTACAAGGCAGGCCAAGCAACGGACTTTGATGCCATGATGGAGGACTTTAACAGATGCTTAGAGCTGATGAGGCGGCATTTTTACAAGGCAGAATATGTTTTGTAGCAAGAAAGTGACTGCACATATACGGGAGTCAAGCCTGCCCGATCTGTGTATAACAATAAGGGGGCTATTTTAATGAGTATTTTATCCTTTAATGATTCAAGGGCCAAAGACCGCTTAATTTGTGGAGGCAAGGGAGCGTCCTTGGCAGTGATGAGACAGGTTGGACTTCCTGTGCCTGATGGCTTTGTGATTACAGACAGTAGTTTTGATAAATCAGAGGTACTGTCTCGGTTGGATACCAATAAAACCTATGCTGTACGCTCCTCAGCTATTGCGGAGGACGGATTTACCGCTTCCTTTGCAGGTATGTATGAAAGTATTTTAGATGTGAAAAAAGAAGAAGCTCTAGCGGCAATAGCCAAGGTGTTTTCAAGTGCACAATCCGAAAGGGTAGCCGAATATGCAAAAAGACAGGGTATTGAGGAAATTGGCAAGATTGCTGTGGTTGTGCAGGAATTTATACAGCCGGATTTTGCTGGGGTGCTGTTCACTGCCGACCCAATGACAGGTGGCTTTGATAAGATGGTTGGCAATTACGTTGCTGGTGTTGGGGAGACGCTGGTGTCAGGGGAAGGTGATGCAAAGCAGTTCACTATGTCTCGACCAAAATACAGCTTTAGCGGAAGCAACGAAATAAAACCTTACGCCAAGACACTTTACAAATTCGCCGAAAAAATAGGATTGGGATTTGATATTGAGTGGGCAGCTTCAAAGGGTATGGTATACATTTTACAGTCTCGCCCCATCACCACCATAAATCCCATAAACTACGACACATACGAGGTAAACGACAGCCTTTGCGGAGATTTTCTATGGACAAACGCCAATATAGGCGAGGCCTTTCCGCATGTTATGTCGCCTATTACTTGGAGCATTATACGAGCGCTTGATATGGAATGTCAGAAGTTTAGCGGCTACTATCTAATGAGCGGCAATATTTACGGCAGAATGTACTCCAACATTAATATGGTTCTCACCATTACAAACGCCGCAGGTATATCCGTAAAATCCGGCAAAAAATTGCTTGCAGAGGTGTTTGGGGATATTCCGGACAGCATTGTAGTCCCTGTCTATCCTCAAAGAAGGCTCACAACCTTTGTAGATGTGGCAAAACATGCAAGGGGCAATCTAAAGCGTATTCAGGATGCAGCAAAGCTAAAGGACGACTACATTAAAAACACATCAAAATGGTGTGACGACACAGAAGCGCAAATAGAAAGGCTGGTAGATGCCGCCGCCGCAATAGAATTATGGGAAAATAAAATTCGCCCATATATTTCCACCATGTTTGCGCTGTGGTTAGGTGGAGCGAGCAGCACCGACCTTATATTTTTTCGCAACAAGCTGTCAAAAATGATAGGCGAGGAGCAGGCTAACACACTATTCTCCAATTTAAGCGGAGGGGAAACTCTGAAAAGCATTGAACCGTTATTGAATTTAGACAGGGTTGTAAAAGGCGAAATTACCAAAGAGGACTACAAGAAACAGTATGGCCATCGTTGTATCCATGAGTTTGAGCTGTCATTGGCGTATCCATCAGAGGACGAGGAGTACATTGATATGCTTATTTCGGAGCACAAAAAAGCCGGAGTTGATACAGCGGCTCTGCTGGAGGGTCAGCGAGCTAAATTTCTCCTTGCAAAAGAGGCGTTTTTAAAAAAATATCCCGGAAAAGAAGCGTGGCTTGAAAAAAAGCTAAACAATGTACAATCTGCCGCCGGAGCAAGGGAAGCGCTAAGAAGTGAGTTCATTAAGGTTTTTAGAGCCACACGAAAATTCTTGTTAAAGGTTGGCGAGTTGTCTGGCCTTAAGGAAGATATATTTTTCCTTTATGAAACGGAAATTCCAAAACTACTCTCCGGTGAAAGGGATTTTGTAAAGCATCTTCCTAAACGAAGGGCAAGCTATCAAAAATATTTATCATATCCGTCCTTCCCACAGCTAATCCGTGGCATATTTAATGTAGACGAATGGTTGAAGAAGCAGAACCGAAGCATGGAGTATTACCACCGGGGCGAGGACGACTATAAACCAGAGGGCGGCGAAATGATAAAAGGCAGTGCAGGTGCCCAAGGTCAGGTGGAGGGTATTGTGCGGCTAATGACGGATATGAAAGACGCACCTAAGTTTCAAAAGGGCGAGATACTGCTTGCAAATACTACCAACATCGGGTGGACGCCCCTGTTTTCCAAAGCTGCGGCTGTTATCACAGACATTGGTGCGCCGCTTTCCCACGCTGCTATTGTGGCTCGTGAGCTTGGAATACCTGCCGTGGTAGGCTGCGGCAATGCAACAGCTCGGCTGAAAACCGGCGACCGTGTACGAGTTGACGGCGGAAGAGGCTTTGTTGAGATTTTGAAAAGGGGTTAGCTGCTCAACAGCTGTATAATAGGAAGGTTATGGTATAGCTCATGATTAAGCTTGATGCTATCACGGTCAACAAGACGATTTGAGCAAAAAAATAAGCCGGTTGGGAAATCCCTTCCGGCTTATTTTTTTGCTATTCCAACATGTTTTTCAAAATTCCCTATAAACTACAAGGGAAAAAATATTTTATTTGTTGTAAGATTTTAAAGATACATTACGAGTAGTATAATGAACCGGTTAGAAAAACAATGGGTGGTGATTAAACTGATAACAGATAATGACTTAAGTCAATTGTTTGAAACTAATCCCAATAAAGGGTTAGAGATATTAATGGATACACACATAGGCCTTGTGTATACCATAGTCCATAGCAAGCTTTATGCTCTATATTCCAAAGAGGATATAGAGGAGTGTGTAAGTGATGTATTTATGGAGGTTTTTGCTAAGCGTAAGGATTTAATTAATTTTAAAAAAGGCAGTATAAAAGCATATCTTGCTATTGTAGCTCGAAGGCGTGCCATTGACATTCATCGTCGTCTAGTTAAATCAACTCTGAACGTTCCGCTTATGGAAGAAGAAATTGACACAGCCTTCATAAGCTCCATTGAACGACCTGAAGATGTTATTCTTAAACAGGAGATGGGAAAAGAGTTGGTTAATACAATTTTAGAGCTAGGCGAACCCGATAGCGAAATTTTTATTAGAAAATATTTTTTTGAACAAAAAACAAAAGAGATTTCCAAAATCACTCATTTGAAGGAGAGTACCATTAATACAAAAGTATCTAGGGGTTTAGCAAAACTAAGAAGCTTATTAGGAGGTGAATAGCAATGGAAGACGAAATTGTTAAGATAATAAATGGTTTAGATATAGAAAATACTGCAGCACTGCTAGAAAACATTGACAGTCCTTTGGATAGTAAGATTAGAGAGCGGATTAAAAACAACGTTTATACAAAGTTAGGGATTATTCATTACACTAAAAGAAGGCGCCTTAGAGTACCGTTAATTGCCGCCGCCGCTATTTTTGTGCTTTTATTTAGCATGGGAGCGGCTTACTACAGTGGCATAGCCCAGTATTTTGGAACATATTTTCTCAAAAATAATGATGCGCCCTTAAGCAATGATGAAGCATACCTGCTAAATCAATCAGGGAAAACGGTACAAATGAAAGCCACAGGAGAAGGGTATACCGTAGAGCTAAGCGGAGCAGTAGATGTAGGCGGCAGAATATATTGTTACGTGCGTGTCACCGCAGACGATGGCAAACCTATGGATAAGCGGTATAATTTTAAAAGCTGCTTCTTATATTTGACAGCGGATAGGGAACAAAAAAATACACTAGGACAGTATATAATGCCTGAGCCTTTGCCAGACGATAACCCAAATGATAGCGAAGTAAATTTTATGGTAAGCTTCGAGCCATCTAGCCGAAAATTTGGGGAAATGGAAGATCTTGTGGGAGCAGAAGTCGCCATAGGGTTTCAAGATTTGGTGGAATTCTCAGACAAAGGTATTGCTATAACTGACTTAGCCTATAATGACTGGGAGATACCTCTAACGTTAAAGAATAACCAAGCCGCTATGACATTCTCATACAAAGACAT
>CAYWBF010000163.1:0-6350 GCA_964456085.1 uncultured Eubacteriales bacterium | reverse complement strand
AACAGGAAAAATATTGAGGGTAAATATTCTTGGGATAACATTAGGGAGATAAAAAGTCTAAGGGATACTGTGGTTATGGCAGAGATTTCTACCTTAGAGGAGGCGTTGTGCGCCTATGAAAAGGGCGCCGACATTATATCCACTACCCTCTCCGGATATACTGAGTACACCAAATCCCAAAGCAAGGAGCCGGATTTTCGGCTTATTTCCCAAATTAGAAAAAATCTTCCCCAAGCCTTTATTAATGCAGAGGGGCGATTTCATACCACAGAGCATATGCTTAAAGCGTTTTGCCTTGGAGCAAACTGCGTCACCATTGGGGGCGCAATAACCCGTCCTCATGAAATCACAGAAAGATTTGTTAGAGTAATAGAAGACATAAATTAATAAGGAGTAAAATTTATGAACGCTACTGAAAAATATTTGGATTTTGTAATTTCTAAAATGCAAGAGCTTAAAACTCAGACAGAGGCTATCCAAAAGGCGGCTGAGCTTGTTGTGGAGAGCTGCAAAAATGATGGAAGGTTTTATGTGTTTGGTTCAGGCCACTCACATATGGTTGCGGAGGAAATTTATATTCGTGCCGGAGGCTTGGCTTATGTAAAGGCAATTCTCCCTCCAGAGCTTATGCTTCACCAGATGCCCAATAAGAGTACCTATCTTGAAAGAATTGAAGGGTATTCCTATGCCATGGTTAATCTGTATCAGGTTAACGAGAAGGATACCATTTTGGTTATATCGAACTCCGGGCGCAACGCTGTGCCTGTGGAAATGTGTCTTGCTGCTAAAGAAAAGGGCGCAAAGGTAATTGCCCTAACGTCCCTTAAGCACGCCAAGCAAGTAACCTCCAGACACAAAAGCGGTAAATGCATTCATGAAATCGCTGATGTTGTTATTGACAACTGTGCAGAAAAAGGTGATGCGGCTTTCTATGTGGATAATTTCAATGTGCCTACAGGCCCAACCTCTGATGCTACAGGTATTGCTGTTGCCCAAACACTTATTGTAACAGTAATTGACGAGTTGGTTAAGCTTGGCTTAGAACCTCCTGTTTTCAAAAGCTCTAACGTTGATGGCGCTGACGAGTATAACGACGCTTTGTTTAATAAATACTACGGTTACTGGAAATAATATTGAGGTGTATAATTCTGAAAGCTATAATACTATGCGGCGGAATGTCGCAAAAAATGTTCCCCTTTAACGAAAAATGGCAGAAGTGCTGTCTGCCTGTAGGTAATGTTCCCAATATTGAGCGTATCGTAAAGCAGCTTTTAAACAACAATATATCGAATATTACCGTTATTGGAGGGGTTTTAAACAGCCAGGTAATGTATGCCCTTCGTGGATATGAGGGCAGAGTTACCCATAAGACAGCTTCAAAGGAAGGCTTGGCTCATGCCATAGCTGATGTCGCCGGTGGAGAGGATTTTCTTGTTTTTCACGGTGATATTTATGTTTCTGAAAATGACTTAAAGGCGTTGCTCCAGAGCTTTGAAGAAAAAGGCAGCAGTGTTTTGCTGGAGGTTAATTTCAATAGCTTTAGAAACATAGATAATATTTGCGCTAAAGCAGACGAAGATAAAATCCATGCGATTTACGGACACCCAAGAGAGCATTATGCAAATACCCGTCTATGTGGTGTTTATGCCTTAAGTAGTGATATTGCTAAATATTTGCTTTACGCCCCCGAAACCTTTTTGTCCGTTCCATGTGGCGGTATGCCTAAGAATGAATTTTATATTGAGCAGTCCTTACAAACAGCTTTAGAGGACGGGGCGGCATTATACCCTGTTTTTACTAGAGATCGTATTGTGGATTTGGACTTTGCTTTTAATATATTCGAGGCTAACCAATACTACTGTATGGATGTTATTGGGGCTATGACGGAGAGTGCTATTGATAAAAGCGCTACTGTAAGCGAAAATGCTACGGTAAAGGGCTATATTAAGGTAGGAAAAAATTCTTATATCGGTGACAGGGTTATTTTTTTAGGCAATTGCGTGGTTGGGGATAACACCGTAATTGACAACGGGGCAATTATTGGAAAAAATTGTTGCATCGGAGATAACTGCACTGTTACAAATTACTGCAAGCTGGACGACAACACCGTTATTGGGAACCAAAACAAAATTGGCTTTACGGCAGAGGTTTCCGGTGTTACCCTTGACAAGGTTGCCATTGTTCACAACTGTGAAATTTATGGAGTCATTGGTAAAAATGTAGACGTTGCCGCAGGGTGCGTAATGGCTATTATGAGATTCGACGACACCTATGCTTCTCAAAAAATCAACGGTAAAACCTACTGCAACAAATATACTAACGGCATATTTATTGGAGATTATACAAGAACAGGCGTAGCAAATATATTTTCTCCAGGGGTAAGGGTTGGGTCAAACTGCGCCCTTGGCCCAGGGCTGCATATTATTAAGGATATAGAAAAAAATCAGTTATTGCTTGCTAAGCAGGAGATAGTTGTTAAACCTTGGGGTTCTGATAATTACGGGTGGTAGCGATTTAATATGAAAAAATTTGGTGGTGTATTTCATACACCACCTTTTTTATGGGGTTATTTCTTTAATATTACCTCTGCCAGCACATCTGCCAGTGGTTCCATTGCGTTATAGCATTCCTGTAGGGTATTTGTTTGAGCGCCTACCTCTACAAATAGTGTTTTTGGGAGCATATGCAAGCTATATCTGTATGCTCTTAAATAAACCTTGCGTGTTAAGTCCGGAAAAAGCTTGTTTGCCACAAGCTGCATATTGAAGCTAAAGGCTAGGTTTGTGCTTAGGTATGGGTTAGGAAGCTGGGTAAGCTCTTCAAGATTCCCCTTCCTATATAGCTTGGATAGTCCGTTAAAAAACATAAGCTGAGCTGTTGGCTTGCCGTTTATAGTTTGAACAAGCTTCACAGTTTCGTCGCTTAGTCCGTCTCTATGCATGTCTATAGCTATTTCAATAGAAGGATTCTCCTTTAAAATTTTCCTTATGTTAGGTTCCATTCTTTCGTAGGCGCCCTCTATTTGAATTTTTCCGTCTACGAGGTCGTATGTATTGTTGTCGTGGATTGAGGTGATATTGTATTTTGAGCTTAGGATTTGGGAGAGCTTCTCCCCTACCCCATAAACGCCGTCGGTTATTTTGCTTTTGTCCGAGTCCTTAAACATTTCCTGTGAGTGTGTATGGAAAATTAGTACCTTAGGTTTTCCCGGGGAGTTGTCTATTTTCAAGTCAGCGGATAAAAATTGGTCTACGTTAAAATCCGCCTTAAGCATATCTGTGCTCGGGTCTACTATATAAAAGCTGCTTCGCAAGAAATTAAAATCCTGAAGCCTTTCTAAATCACTTACGGTTATATTTTCCTTTACAAAGGTATTTTTTATCTGGGCTGGGTCTGTCTCTGGCTGAAAAATTACGTTGTTTATGCCTACTACGTCCAGCTGATTATTTAAGGCTTCGTTGGTTTCGATACTGTTTATTACTACAGTTTCTTCTTTAACCCCCTCCACTTCACCGCCAAAGGTTAAAGCTGCATTTTCCTCCTCGTCCTCCAAGGCGTAAGCTTCCTTAGGATTTGACCTGGCGGGGCTTTCCCCAAAATTAAAAAGCATTACCAAGGAATCGTTCATTTTAAAATTGGGTAACGCCGTGCTAAGAAGAAATTCCTCTAACAAGGTAGACTTATTAAGTAAAAACAGCAGTACAAGCAGGCAAAGGGTAATAATTAGCCCCTCTGCCGCTTTTTTTAAGTAAAAAAACAGCCTCTGCATAAGCATTTATCCTCCAAAACGAAATCTCATAAGACAAGCGTTTTTAAAGTATATGCTTAATTAGAGGCTGGTATTACTTTCTTCTATTATATATAAGTCTATATAAGTCTATATAAGTCTATATAAGTCTATGTCTTACTTAATGGCTCCATCAGTGATACCCTTAACAATATGCTTCTGCATGAACAAATAGAATATAATTATAGGCACCATACCCATTAACAAAGCTGCCGTAGCCAAGTCCCATCGCTTTGAGAACTGACCGAAGAATAGGAAGGTTCTTAGGGGGATTGTCTGCCACTCGGGCTTGTTAATTATAAGCTGTGGTAAAAGGAAGTCGTTCCATATCCACATGGCATTTAAAACGGCAACAGTAACGGCAATTGTCTTAACAAGGGGGAGTATTATTATAAAGAAGGTTTGAAACATACTACACCCGTCCAAAAGCGCAGCTTCCTCCAGCTCTAACGGAATACTTTTTATAAAGCCGTGGAACATAATAATATTAAGACTTGAGCCGAAACCGATATACATAAATACTAAACCCACAGGGTTTAACATCTTAAGACTGGATGCAGTAGACAGCAAGGGAAGCATAACACATTGGAAAGGGATAAGCATAGCCACAGCAAAGGCTGTAAAAATAATGCTGCTCACCTTGTTTTTGTAGCGCACAAGCACCCACGCCGCCATAGACGAGAAAAACACAAGAAGCACAGTTGCTATTACAGTGATTAAAAACGAATTTGTAAAGGCTTTGATGTAGCCCATACGTTCAATAGCTTCAGGATAGTTAGCTAGTGTAAAATAATCGCCCTTGGGAAATTTTATAGTATCTAAGTAAATCCCCTTTTGTGTTTTAAAGGAGTTAATAAACAGCACATACAGAGGTGATAAATAAAAAACAGCCAGAATGATGCCAAAAAGAATAATCAGTCTTTGGGCATTTCTTTTTGCGCTCATTAGAATTCCACCTCTCTTTTCTTAGTGATAGAAAGCTGTATAACAGAGATTGTAGCTACAATGATTAAGAAGATAATGGCTTTTGCCTGGGCAAGACCAAGCTTGTTTTGGGCAAAGGCTGTGTTGTATATATTTAGGGCTAGCATCATGGTAGACCTATTTGGGCCGCCGTTTGTAAGCGCTACGTTTTGGTCAAAAAGCTTAAAGGAGTTTGATAGTGATAGGAATAATCCTATAGTAAAAGCAGGCATAACCATTGGTATTGTTATGGAAAACATTTTTGTAAGGCCGCGGGCGCCGTCAAGCTCCGCCGCTTCGTTTACGGAGTCTGGGATATTTTGCAGTGCCGCAATGTAAATAATCATCATGTAGCCGGAAAGCTGCCAAACCACAACAATAATCAAGCCCCAAAAGCCTGTCTCAGTATTGGAGAGCCAGCCGCTGAAAAATTGCCAGCCGGAGACTTTGGCTATGGACTCAAAAACTCCTACAAAAATAAAATTCCAAGTAAAGCCAAGCAAAATACCGCCAATCAAGTTGGGCATAAAAAATATAGCTCTAAGTACGCTGTTGCCAAGAAATTTTGATTTACAAGCAAAGCCAGCAAAAAGCCTATGGCGTTAATAAGTAAAACAGAACAAAGAGCAAATCCCGCCGTAAAAGTAAAAGCCTTAAAAAAATCAGGGTCCCTCGTTAAAACCTGAACAAAGTTTTCAAGGCCTACAAAATTACCGCCTCTACCTATGCCGTTCCAGTCTGTTAGGGAGTAATACATACCCGAAGCCATAGGGATTATTACAACGATTAAAAACGAAAAAAGGCATGGTGCCAGAAAAAGCCAATATCCAAGCTTAGACCTACGCATAGCTACCTCCTGAAAATTTTTTTAAAAAAAGCCGTGAATAACACGGCTTTATATATTATAGAGAATAATACAAATTACTATACGCTATTTTCTTGAGTTGGCCCATTCGTCCTTAGACTGACTTACAACCTCGTCAAACTGCAGCTTGCCGGTGAAGTAGTCTTGAAGCTTGGCACCAAAAACGTTCATGCCCCAGTCTGTTGGGAAGCCCATAAATACCCATGGCATAGTCTTTCCTGCGTCGGCGTATTGCTTAACAGACTTTCCTAAAACATCCTTTGGGTCAAGTCCTGCATAGTTTTTGAAAGGAGGAATGAAGTAAAATTCGTCAACAATGATTTTCTTGCCTTCGTCTGATTGATATAGCCAGTTTAAAAAGTCCTTGGCGGCTTTCTTTTGAGCGTCAGAGGCTTGAGAGTTAATCGCCCAGTACATTGGAACTCCGATCGGGATAGAATCCTCTTTTACACCCTTTAAAGGTGTAGGTAAAAATCCAAGGTTGTCGGCAACCTTTTCGTCTACCTTTTTAACATCGCCATAAATCCAGTTGCCCTGTTGAATAACGGCAACTCTTTCAATGGCAATACCGCCGCCAACCTGGGTAGAGTAGTCTATGGCATTAAGCTTACCCTTATTATCCTTGCTGGAGGTGTAGTTTGCTTGTAAGTCATAGTATGCTTTTAAAGCGTCCTTGTATTTAAACTCAACTGTCTTTGCGGTAAAGGCTTCTGTTCCGCCGCCGGTAAATTCGTT
>CAYWBF010000162.1:0-6411 GCA_964456085.1 uncultured Eubacteriales bacterium | reverse complement strand
GCTTCAAGGCTTAGGGGTTCAAACTCGACATTGTATGAACGGTAAGGACTCCGCAGATATATTTATAGCTTGTGACGCATTGGAGAAGCTGCTTTTAACATCTGTAAGCAATGATACATATGTAATCGTATCTTGTGACAAGGACATCACTCCTTTAATTAACAAAATTAAAGCGCAGGGGAAAGAAGTTATTCTTATTACCTTTACGGTAAACATTGACTGGGACGTAATGAAAAATTATGGTGATTTGCATTATTGGTTTGAGGAGATAGTGGGGCTAGAATATGAGGAGCCTAACACAAAGATGCTCCTAGATTGCGAAGCGTTTTGTGCCGAGCTTAGAAATGAGATAAACAAGCGGCAGACGGATATTAATTATTCGCTGTTTTCTAACGGTCTGCAAAAAAAATACAGCACCACAGAAAGCGAAATAGATGATTTTAGAGATAGGTTAATTGAGGAAGGGCTAATTGGAGTTTATGATTATGATTTTCGCGGAAAGAATTATCATGATGGAATTAGACTTATTACCTAAAAGAAAACCTTTGGAGTCGCTGATTACCTTTTTTAAAAATTCTGAGAGCTTTTAAAAAAGGATTGGCGGCTTCCTTAAATAGAAAACCTGTAATACCTGTAAATTTAGGGAATTTATTGCATTTTTTTAGGCCATGCCCTGTTTTAGGGATTGGCCTTTTTGTATGCATTTTGGAATTTTTTGTTGCATTATTAAGGTGAATATGGTATATGTATATGGTTAGAAAAATAAAGGAAGTGAGCATTATGGCAGAGATTGCTATTTTAGGTTTTGGCACAGTCGGCTCTGGGGTTTTTGAAACAATTTACAAAAACCAGCATTCAATCGACAAAAGGGCTTCGCAGCCTATAAGGGTAAAGTACGTTTTAGATGTCCGTGAAATTTCCGACCCTCGTGTGAAAAATAAGCTGACGAACGATTTTAGCGATATTCTTAATGATAACGACGTTAAAATCGTTGTTGAAACCTTGGGCGGTCTTGAGCCTTCATATGATTATGTAAAAAAATGCTTATTAAGAGGAAAAAGCTGTATAACCTCCAATAAGGAGCTTGTTGCTACCCATGGAGCGGAGCTTTTGCAGCTTGCCCGAGAAAAAAATATAAATTTTCTGTTTGAAGCCAGCGTAGGCGGCGGTATTCCAATAATAAGACCACTTAACCAGTCTCTCACAGCCGACGAGATATATGAGATTAACGGTATTCTTAACGGAACCACCAACTATATCCTTACAAAGATGATAAAAGAGGATAAAAACTTTAGTGAGGCGCTAAAGGAAGCGCAAGCACTAGGCTATGCTGAAAGAGATCCCTCAATGGACGTTAACGGCTCTGATACCTGTCGCAAGATAGCTATTTTGTTATCTCTTGCCCTAGGCAAGCAGGTTGATTATGAGGAAATTTATACAGAGGGCATTGCTGATATAGATGATATTGACATTAAATATATAAAAAATATGGACTGCACCATAAAGCTTTTAGCCGAGGCCAAGGTTATTGACAAGGGGATTTATGCCAGAGTTGCGCCGGTGATTATCGAAAGCACCCATACTATGTATGCCGTAAATGACGTGTTTAACGCCATTGTGGTTAAAGGCGAGGTTTTGGACGAGGTAATGTTTTATGGTAAGGGCGCAGGGAAATTCCCTACAGCCAGTGCGGTTGTAGCTGATGTTATAGATGCCGCCAAGCATCTTAATATGAACATAATGCAGTTCTGGTCCATGGAAAAGCTTTCTATACTTACTATTGACAAAATACCGGCAAGAAAGCTTGTAAGGGTCGCCTATAAGGATAAGCACAGGCTTATGGAGTATATTAAAAAAGCATTTGGCGTAGATTTATTTTATGAGATTGAGGATGCACCGGGTGAGTTTGCCTTTATTACACAGGTGGACACAGAGAAGGCTATTGACGACAAGATAGATGTGCTTAAGGAAAGACCTGAGTTATTGGCTATTAAAAAGGTAATTAGATACACAGCATAATAAACACCAGAAAGGGGAGGACTTATTGTACTCCCCTAAAATTAATTATAGAGTAGGTGAGCGGCTTGAGCTTTCCACAAAATACTGCCAGAGAGGCAAACACCCATGGCGAGGGATACTTATATATAAAGGCTCCGGCAACAACTGCAAATATCGGCTCCGGCTTTGACAGCATAGGCATGGCCTTCAAGCTGTACAACAATCTTTGGCTAAAGGTAAACGAAGCCTCCAAGGATAGGATAACTGTACAAACCGTAGGCGGCAGCGTTTCAAATGATGAAAACCATTTAATTTATAAGACAATAGAAACCTTTTACAACGAAACAGGAGTAATAAAGGGCGTTCCGGATGAGGTGCCCAACCTTTTATTAATCCAAGAGGATTATATACCAAGAACAAGAGGGCTGGGCAGCAGCGCAGCTTGTATTGTATCTGGGGTTGTTGCGGCAAACGCCCTAAGAGGTACGAAGCTGTCTGTAGAAGAATTGGCTTATATAGCGGCAAAAATAGAAACCCATCCAGACAACTCCACTCCATGTCTTGTTGGAGGAGCAGTAGTAGGGGTTTTGACTGACAGCCATCTAGACTATATAAAATTAGATAGTACACATCTAACCAAGCTTAAATATTATGTAATGACCCCAAGCTTTGAGCTTTCAACAGAAAGTGCACGAAATGTCTTACCTTCAACCTATTCTAAAAAAGACGCCATATACAACCTGTCTCGCTCAGCGCTGCTAGTAGCGGCGCTTACCTGCGGCGATTTTTCCAAGCTGTACACAGCTACAGGGGATAAAATCCATCAGGACTACAGAATGCACATGGTTCCCAATATGGACGTTATTTTTAAGAAAAGCGTTGAGCTTGGCGGCTACTGCGCCTTTTTAAGTGGAGCAGGGCCTACAATAATTGCTTTGGCTGACAGCCATGACTTTGGGGAGAAAATGAATTTGTTTTTGGCTACTCTTTCTAATGATTGGATTCTTAGTATTCTTGAGCCTGATTTAGAGGGCACAACAATAGGAGGTATATTGTGTTAATAGTGCAGAAATTTGGCGGCTCCTCTGTTGCCAACACAGAGAGAATTTTAAACGTGGCTCGAATTATTACCGAAACCTACAAAAAGGGAAACAAGGTAGTTGTTGTTCTTTCGGCACAAGGTGATACAACTGACGATTTGATAGCAAAAGCGGCGGAAATCGACCCGACTGCTTCTAAAAGAGAAATGGACGTGCTCCTTGCTACAGGGGAAATGCAATCCGTGGCTTTGATGGCAATGGCTATTCATAAGCTGGGGTACTCTGCAACCTCCCTTAACGGTATACAGGCTGGAATTTATTCATCATCACATCACTCCAACGCCAGAATCAAAAAAATTGAGCCGGAAAGAATTTTGTCCGACCTAGATAAAAATAACATTGTTATAGTGGCAGGGTTTCAAGGGGTTAATCGTTACGGCGATATAACCACCCTTGGACGTGGCGGCTCCGATACTACCGCCGTTGCTTTGGCAGCAGCCATTAACGCTGACCTTTGTGAAATTTATACCGACGTAGACGGGGTTTATACAGCCGACCCAAGAGTTGTGAAAAACGCCAAGAAGCTTAACGAAATCAGCTACGATGAAATGCTGGAGCTGGCTTCCTTAGGCGCAAAGGTACTACACAACCGCTCGGTAGAGCTTGCAAAAAAGTATAATATTAAGCTGGTAGTACGCTCCAGCCTTACAGGGGCAGAGGGTACTTTGGTTAAGGAGGATTTTTCTGTGGAGAATATGTATGTTTCCGGTCTTGCAATAGACAAAGAGGTTGCAAGAATTTCTGTTGTTGGGGTTAAGGACGAACCTGGTACTGCTTTTAAGCTGTTCTCCTTATTGGCTAAAAAGAAGGTATCCGTTGACATAATTCTTCAATCCATCGGCCGCCATAAAACTAAGGATATTACCTTTACCGTTTCTAAGGCAGACTTGGACGAGTGTGTTAAGATTCTTGAGGAAAACAAGGACTTGATTTCCTATGACCACTTTAGCTTTGATTCAAATATTGCAAAGCTTTCTGTTGTAGGCGCAGGTATGGCTACCAACCCCGGGGTTGCAGCTATACTTTTTGAGGCTTTGTACGACGGAGGCGTTAATATTCAAATGATTTCTACCTCCGAAATTAAAATATCCGTGCTTATTGACATAAAGGACGCAGAAAACGCAGCAAACATGGTTCACGAAAAATTTATGCACCAGAATATAAATTTAAGCAGATAGAGCAATCTACTGTTTTGAAAATTGCTACAGGGGAATAATAAAACAAAAGATAAAGGAGTGTCAGTATGTCAGTAGAAGCTTTTGTAAATTTTAACGGCAATTGCCGTGAGGCTGTGGAGTTTTATCATAAGGTTTTTAATACTCAAGCCCCTAAGTTTATGACCTTTGGGGATGCACCTGAGACACCTGGGTTTAGCTTGCCGGAAAGCGCAAAAAACTTAATTTGCTACACTGACTTGAATATTGGCGGCACACTTGTAATGTTTTCAGATATTTTCCCCGGCACCCCTTTTGTTGAGGGAAACAACATTAGCTTAACTATTGGCAGCAAGGACGAGGAAGAAATCAAAAGGTTTTTTAACGTAATGAAAGACGGAGGAAAGGTCCTAATGGAGCTTCAACAAACCTTCTGGAGCAAATGTTATGGCTGTGTAACTGACAAGTTCGGTATCCCATGGCAGTTTAGCCTTATGTGTGACGAGAATAATCAATAAAAATTTAAGCGGCATATTAAAAGCCATGAAGAAATGTGTTTATTCACATTATCTTCATGGCTTTTTTTCATTAAAATTTAGAAACCTTCATTTAATGTTCACCCAGCTATCACAAAAGGATTTTATTATGTACTCATAAGGCGGTGATACTTATGAAAGGGTAAATAGATACAAGGTTTTCGGCTAATACTAAAAAATAAAATAAAGATTTTGAAAGGAAAGATTAATTATGAAGCTTAAGAAAATGTTAGTAGGAATTTGTGTCATAGCCACAATCGGCGCATTTGGAGTAACAGCCTTCGGCGAAACTACCACAGGAGAAGTAAGCGGCGCAACTCCGCCCACAAGACCGGCGTTCTCAGAAGATTTTGCTAAAAGAGCGCCTCGTGAATTAACAGAGGAGCAAAAGGCTGAAATGGAAGCAAGAAAAGCAGAGTTTGAAGCAAAAAAGGTTAAAATGGACGCCATGCAGGAAAAATGGAGCGCCTTAACCGATGCTCAAAAGGAAGAAATATACACCTTAAAGGATAAAACGGCAGACATTAACACACAAATCGTTGACAAGTACCTTCAATGGGGTGTTATCGACCAAGAAACAGCTGACGAAATGAAAACTCAAATTAATGAAAGAAAAACGGATATGCGCCAAGACGGAAGAATGCCTTTATTCGGCAGAGGTGGCCCAGGAAAGAAGCTAGGTAGACCGGATTTTAAGGGAGCAATTCAAGCACCGGCTAACGCAAATTAATATGTATAGAAAGTTTTTAAAAAACCCCACATCGGTTAGCTATGATGTGGGGTAATTTTTTTGTGATGAGATTATCGGTTTATTTTATTATAAAACAAAGTAAGATATGTGCTATAATATATAAAAATAAAGGGTTGGAGGTGTTTTAATGGGTGATTTATCAAACGATATTAGAGATAAGTTCATAAATAAAGGTGCGGACATTGTTCGCTTTGTTGATGTTTCCAAGATTACAAAAGAAAAAACATTAGGCTTTGATACAGCCATACTATTTTGTATGGCGTTATCCAAACAATTCATTTTAGGTACATACAAAAACTTGCCAATGGAGAGCGAAGAATTTTTGGAGAAGGAGAAGCAGGTGGAGGATTTAGCTGACTGGCTTTCAGAATATTTGAAGCAAAAAGGCTACGACGCTCATTCTCAATCGGAAAAGCATAATACAGAATGCGGTTATATAGAGCAAGCATACATTTCCCCAGATATACAGCAGGGAATAAGTATCTTACCTCAAAAGGCAATTGCACGAATTGCCGGACTTGGGTTTATAGGTAAAAATAACTTGCTCGTAACAGAGGATTACGGCTGTGGGTTATCAATGTGCTCTGTACTTACAAATGCTCCTGTGGCTACGGAGAACAAGCCGGAAGTCAAATCAAAATGTGGCGACTGCAATATTTGTGTAAAATCATGTGTTGGAAAAGCATTAAAAGGAAACGAATGGTCTTTAGAAGGCGGACGTGAAGCTATTATAGATGTATCAAAGTGCTGTTGTCCGCTAAAATGTATGATGGTTTGTCCGTGGACACTAAAATATGCCGGAGGTTAATTAAATGAAATATGAGATAAGAGAAATAAAAAAATCGGAAATAATGAAATTAGAAGATTTTCTT
>CAYWBF010000161.1:0-6465 GCA_964456085.1 uncultured Eubacteriales bacterium | reverse complement strand
AATAGACGGCGCTTCAGAGTTGAGGATGTTCTGGAACATAACCTTACCTTTATCGCTTTTATTCTCCAAAATTTTCTCCAGCTCAAAAACCTTTTCATGGGGCAATAAAGATGCTCTGTATTCATCTAGGTCAAGCTTTTTGGCGATTTCAGCGGCAACCTTCTCATTGTCCCCGGTAAGCATTGCTATTTTCTTAATGCCTAGCCGCTTAAGCGACTGTATTGTATCTGCTGCTTCCATTTTAATTTCGTCCGAAACCAAAATATATCCGGCGTAGGCGTTATTAAAGCCGATATGCACCACAGTTTTTTCTGTGTCTAAAGCTGTATGGCTAATTCCAGCCTCCTTCATTAGACGGCTGTTACCTACAAAAATTACATCATTCTCAACTCTGGCAATTATTCCAAAGCCTGCCTTTTCATTTATCTCTGCTTGGGGCAAGGCTTTGCCGTCACTCAAGGCTAAAATAGCCTTAGCCACAGGGTGTGTGGAATTTGCCTCACCGATTGCCGCAAGCTCAATCAGCCGCTCTCTGGAAAAACCTTCTGCCGGAGAAACCTCCACAGCTTTTAGCTTTCCCGTTGTAAGCGTCCCTGTTTTATCAAAAATTATTGCTTCCGTATTGTACAGCGCTTCAAGATAATTTCCTCCCTTAATTAAAATGCCATGCCTAGCGGCACCGCCAATACCCCCGAAAAAGCTAATAGGAATAGACACCACCAATGCACATGGACAGGAAATAATCAAAAAGCTTAAGGCTCTGTAAATCCATAGTGACCAATCCCCAAACCCAAGAAGCGGAGGAACGACAGCAACCAAGGCAGCAGCAATAACCACAGCAGGTGTATAGTATCTGGCGAATTTCGTAATAAATTTTTCGCTTTCAGCCTTTTTGCTTCCTGCGTTTTCTACAAGCTCAAGAATTTTAGAGGCAGTTGATTGAGAAAACGGCTTTGATACCTTTACCTCAATAAGACCGCTGGTATTAATTGCACCAGAAAACAAGCTGCTTCCTTCTGTTGCTTCAAAGGGGATACTTTCACCGGTGAGGGCGCTTATGTCAACGAAGGAGCTTCCTTTTATTACTACCCCATCAAGAGGGATTTTTTCTCCGGGTCTTACAACAATTACATCTCCAACCTTAACCTCCTCTGGATTTACTGTTTTAACACCCTCTACAGTTTTAAGGTTAGCGTAGTCCGGCCGAATATCCATTAGCTGAGAAATATTTTTTCTGGAACGGTTCACCGCCATATCCTGTAAAAATTCACCTACACGATAAAATACCAAAACCGTAATGGCTTCCCATCTCTCCCCCATAATAAAGGCAACTAATGACGCTAAGGCCATCAAAAAATTCTCGTCAAACAGCTTTCCTTTGATTATATTTTTAAAAGCATGAATAAGCACTTCATACCCGACTATTATGTACAGCCCCAAAAATCCAAGTAGTCCTGAAAGGTCATTTTCTGAAAAAGCTGAAGCAAGCGCCGGTATAGCAGCAATAAATGATAACACTTGACTTCTAGTTATGCCGGATTTTTCCTTTGGTTCTTCCTTTGTGGGTATATGACAACAGTCATCGTGACAGCTACAGCCCATTACTTTCTCCTCCCTCTGAAATATGCTCCAAACCTTTTTCAAAAATGTCTTTAACGTGCATATCCTGCAAGGCATAAAAGACGTTTTTGCCTTCCTTTCTAAATTTCACCAGATTCGCCTGACGTAAAGCCTTTAGCTGATGAGAAATGGCAGATTTTGTAACGTTTAGCAAAATCGCCAAGTCACAAACGCACATTTCATTATTATCTAGCGCCCATAAAATTTTTATTCTCGTACTATCACCGAATACTTTGAAAAAATCAGATAGCTGGTAAAAGGTTGTTTCCTTCGGCATCATATTTTTTACCGTTTCAATTATTTCGCTGTGAACAATTTCACACTCACAATTCATTTTAATCCTCCTTTGTTAGTTGAACGTTTGCTCAACTGTTTAAATTATTATAGTTGAGCGACTGCTCAACTGTCAAGTAAAATTTTTTTATATATTGACATATTACTTGTGCTCTATCTATTATTATACACTGAACCCTCTGTAGTGGTACATCTTTAAAGGCTGACCATTAACAAGGCTGCTTGGGCGAATATTTTTGCAAAAGCCCAAAAAATATGATATAACGAATAAGGTCAGCGCCTTAGTGATGCTTATTTAGCCAATGATAACAATACAAAAACTGATTGTCTGCCTATATAGGAGGATAGAAAATGAGAATTATTGCTGTGGACGATGAGCGGCTTGCCCTTGATTTAATTGTACGGCTACTCCAAAGTGCTGTCACTCAGGCAGAGGTCATAGGCTTTACCAAACCTTCAGCAGCTTTTGAGTTTTTATTGGGAGGTACGGCAGATATAGCTGTGCTTGATGTTCATGTAAGCGGAATGAGCGGCATTGAGCTTGCGAAAAAATGCAAAGACCTTTGTCCTAGGCTCAAAATTATTTTTGTAACGGGCTACTCACAGTATGCTCTTGATGCTCTTAGGCTTAATGCAGGTGGTTACCTTATGAAGCCTGTACGCGAGGAGGATTTGTACAGGGAAATTGAGAATTTGCAAAACCCACCGCCAGTAAAAGTTACAAGTCGTATAAGGGTACAGACCTTTGGTTGTTTTGAAATTTTTGTAGATGGTGCTACATTAAAGCTGCCGCAGGAGAAGTGCAGGGAATGCTTTGCTTATCTTATTCACAGAAGGGGCGCTCGGGTTTCTTGGCCGGAGCTTGGTTTAATTTTGTGGGAGGGTAAGTCTTATGACAGTATGATTAAGCGCTACACTAAAAGCGTTGTTTCTGACTTAATCAAATCTTTAAGGGAATTGGGAATTCTGGATATTTTGATAAAGACTTACAATTATATCGCCGTAGACGTTAACAAGGTGGACTGTGACTATTATCGAATGATTATGGGAGATGTTTCGCAGATTAATGCGTATTGCGGTGAATATATGATTAATTATAGCTGGGCAGAACTTACTCTTGGGGAATTAATACAAAACATGAAAAACAATACGATTATATCCGGCATACTCTAAGGGGTTGTCGGAATTTTTTTGATGTTTTTTATGCTTGGCCAAAATATTGGTACCTATATAAAGCCTTCGGCGTAATATGTATTGTACTTAACATATTGTTGAAGTATCAGTATTTTAAGAAGGAAGGCGATAGCTTGAGTGATTGTTGTTGTAATGATATGTGCGTATTACCAAAAAAGGTTGATATTCCAATAGAATTATATAAATCTCTGCAGGGTAGATATTTTATAGGATATGCCGATAACCTCACTTTTGGCAACCAAACAAGTGCATGGGCAAGGTTGTATAATCCACCTTATTCAAAGGTAAATCTATTTGTCAACGTATGGACGGTAACAGATATATCAGATTCCCCATACAGAGTGCAGTTTTGGTTTAACGCAACCCCTCCCGGTACACCTTTGAATTCGGACTTAGTAACTCCCTCAAACACAGCCCTTTATCCCCTACCAAAGCCAAGGATAAAGCTTCAATACGCCTCTAACGTTGAAGGCGAACCAACAGGGGGAGTAAAAGCCTTTGTTCGCAGGGCACTACCGGAAACTACCCTTGTTGAGGTTGAAAACGGCAAATTAATATTTCCGCCGGGAGGTTCTTTATTGTTATTCCTATCAACCCCGGAAGCACCTACCTCTTCTGCATCGGGAAGGGTGGCGTTTGGCTGGTGGGAGGAAAGTATTTTTGAGAATTGTATTTTATAGATTTTTATAATGCTCAATAAAAAAAGCGCCATTAAACATGCAGGGTTTAAGCCTTGCATGTTTAATGGTGCATTTTTTTTATTCAATATTTTACTCCCACTCGCTCACGAATTTGTTAATCTAAACAATTCTGTTTATGTTTCGTATGCTATGGTATTTCTGTTATAGGTATTATCCATATGTTATGGGCTATCTAATTTTTTGTTGCCATATTGTTGCCAAGGATTTTTCATTACCTGAGCATCTGCTTATCTATGTGTGCATCACTTGTTGCATAAATGTCACAAATGCTCTCCAATATGTATAACAATAATTTTGTCCTCACAGATACCTTTCTTACCAGGGTGAAAATATAGCCTGTCGGGTTTTTGCTTCCCTCTGTTATGTTGGCTAAACTTCGTGTGTAGCTCACACACAACGCTTTCATTGTCACCTGTGTCCGTATTTATAAACGACCTTTTCAATTTAATTACCCCATTTCTACCAGCTTGAGGAGAGCATTGAATACCTGAGAATTTTGTAAAGGTATCTGCAAGAGATTGAAAGCTATATCCGAGAGCTAAATATTCTTGAAATTTGTTATAATACTCGTCCAGTTTACGCAAGTGAAAAATTATTTCCTCTCTAATTTGGTCAAAACTCTTACCTAATGTGCTTAATGAAGGAGAAACTGTTTCATCAAAAAAGATATTCATAAAACATTCTCTTCCTTCCGATACGAACGATGATCTACTTGATATATTTTTTAGACGGCTTTGCTTAAACAAAAGATAGTCAAAAACGTTCCATACATACGAATCCTCATTCTTTCCCACAATAAAAACAGTTTCATCTCCAAAAAAACTTTTCAAATCTGTGTTGTCGTCAAGTGTTTCTGATTTGTTGATGTGTATAGACAGTTCCCGCTTGACATCCCTTAGCTCAGGATTAGTATAATCGTATATCCACGTAGCAAAATCAAAACCAGATATAGATTGACTATATAAAGAAAGTTCATGAATAAAATAATTAGTTTTAAAGTTCTTTGAATAGTCAATCATGCTTAAAAGCTGAGAAATAGTTTCTTCATTCTCATGGTCACTTTCAATGGATACTGGTAGGTTTTCTGTAAAGAATCCATTTGAAATCATTTTTTACCACCCCTTAACTCTCTGAGTTCTTTTAAGTCCTTGGCTTCTTGGTCAAAAAAACCATCAGGCCATTTCAATATGTCCATTCTATCATTGAGCGGTAATCTGCTTACTTCATGTTTATGGGTTTCTTTATTTATTGAAAAGTAGTTTATGCAAATATCGTCTGGAAGTAAATTGTTCTTTAAAGCATATCTTCTAATTCCATTTATTACGTGTTCACTATGCGTTTCAACAACTACTTGAACATCGTCACAACTGATCTGTGTTAAAAACTCACCTATTCTTGATTGCCCAGCTGGGTGTAGATGAGCTTCAGGATTTTCAACGATAATAATTGAGTTGGCATCTGCCATTAAACCGGTCACAATAATTGGTAAAACATAAGATATTCCAAACCCAAAATTGTAGGGTGAATTAAAAGGTGTATCTAAAGCAGCTTGCCGTACCTTCATTTGTGATAATTGAGTAGTCACATCAGAAGAAAAATTTACTTCTACGCCGTTTACAATGTAGCTCATCCAATAGTCAATCTGTTTAATAAGATGCGGAACTTTTTGGTTTGAGTCAAGGCCATACCTGCGTTTTATGGGCACCTCAGTGTCTGGGATTTTCTCAACAACATCAAAAGTATACTCTCCATGATAGCCGCAATGCAAGAAACTGTGGCTCTTCATCTCTTGGTAATTTCTTGGGCCCAATCTTTCGGCATTCAAATAATATAGAGCAATGTCATCCATAGGGTCTAACTCAATATCACCATTGTAATCTTCATCCAAAATATAAGTCAAATCGACAGAAGAGGATATTCTTTCAATAATTAATGAAAGCTTATCCTCGCCTGCAGAATATTCAATAAAGCCCCCATCAACAGATAAAAACATTTTATCTGTTAACATAATTTGATTAGTACTGCCTAGTCTTAAAGCTTCTGTATTCAACAGAATATTTCTATCTTTAAATTCTTGTAAGCTTTCGTAACTTTGCTTAATCAATAACAGTGCTTGAATCAGTGTTGATTTACCAACCGAATTCATACCTGTACATACTGTTAGCTGCGAAAGGGAGATAGGCGTTTTACCTGAAAAACATTTGAAATTTTCTATTTCTAATAGTTTAAACATTTAGTATCTCCTCAAATATTAACCCTGCAATTTCAAAAGCTTTATCAATACTCCAAATATCATTTGTTCCTGTTGAAATTGATCGATTATAGAGAGCATCAGAGTTAATCCTATCATTCAACATAGCTTTGGCATTGCAAACAAGCGGAGAGTTTTCCAATAATTCACTGTCCGCCTTATGCAATTGACGAGACCACGATAGGAACAATGCTTTATTAATAAAAGAAACTTTCCTGAAGGCGCTGCCGCCAAACAATATAAAAGCATTTTTCATTGCTACATCGAACGCACAGAGGATTTCATTACGAATTTTATCGTTAAGCTTATTAATAACTTCGTTAACCAGATCAAGGAAATCATCCATGCTACCTTTGTACTCAACTGTGTTTAACTTTCCTTTATCAAGCAAGTAAAAAGCAGCAA